>JACIWU010000154.1 GCA_014360805.1 Chloroflexota bacterium | reverse complement strand
CCTATGCATACCCCGGGGGGTGGGATTGCTTCGCTTCGCTCGCAATCACTGATGGGGAGTGTCATTGCGAGGGCGCACAGCTTCCGAAGCAATCTCCGGGGGGTGGGATTGCTTCGCTTCGCTCGCAATGACAGCGGGGGCGTGCGATTGCTTCGCTTCGCGATGATAGGATTCTGTTTGGAGGAGATATGCGGTACAACGAGGATCCCAAAGAGATAGACCAACTGCCCAACCCGAAGTGGAGCAAGCAGGCCATAGATTTGCACCCGCGGCGGGCGCTGTTCCCGTGGTGGGTGTGGCCTGTAGCGATCCTGGCCGCCGTCCTGACTTTCGTCATTGTGTGGTTCGGCTTCGTCGCGCCATCCCTGGGGTCGCGAGGAATCGCCGCCTACACGCCCACGCCGACGGCGACGCCCACAACGCCGCTCCCCACGGGCCTGCCCCCCGTGCCGCCGACGTCGGAGCCGACGGTCGCGCCCACGAACACGCCGGAGCCGACCCGCGCGCCCAGCGCCGGCATCGCCGTCGGGGGCAAGGTGCGGGTAACGGGCACCGGCGCGGCGAGATTGAACATACGCCAGGCGCCCGGGACCACCGCGGCCATCGTGGCCCGCGCCGAGGATGGGCACGTGTTCACCGTGCTGGAAGGCCCGCAGAGCGCCGACGGCTACCAGTGGTGGAAGGTACAGGACGACCAGGGCGTGGTGGGCTGGGCCGCGGCCAACTGGCTGGAGCCTGTGCCGTGAGCACCGCGCCTAGTGGGCCGTGTGCGGCAGAGTGGGCTTGATGACGCTGCCGCAGTAGGCGCACTGACCCACACCGGGGCCGGCCCACTTGAGTTCGCTGGGGATGACCGGCGCGCCGCAGGACGGGCAGCGGTCGGGGAGGCGGGCGGCCAACGCGGCGGCCCGCACGTACTGGCGCTCCGTGATCTGCGGCGGGCCTGGGGGCGGTTCGGGCTGGGTGTTGGCCTCCTGGATCAGGCGGGCCGCCAGTTCAGGGTGGCCCCTCCCGGCAAGCAACGCCGCGGCGCGCTCCGCGACGGCACGGATGCGGTCGGCCCGCCCCGCCAGGGCCAGCAGGCTCATCGCGTGCAACGTTTCATCGGTCGCCTCGCGCGGGCGGCCTAGTTCCAGCAGGCACCGCGCCGCCTGGAGAAAGCCGTTGGCGGCGGGTTCGTAGAGGCCGCGTTCTTCCGCTTCACGGGCCAGTGTGGTGAAGATGGGCAGCGCGTCGGAGTACTGGCCGTCGCGGAGCAGTCGCTCGGCGCGCATCAGGGCTAGGCGGGCGCGGGGTGCCCGTGGCATTCGCATCGCTGACCTCCATGCGCGAACTGCGAGAATTATACGACAACTGCGAGCGCGGCGCAACGTGAGGGGGTCGGATCGTGTAGGGACAGGCGAATCCGTCCCCTCTCTCGCCGGGAGAGGGCCAGGGTGAGGTTGGCATCACCGGCGCGGGGCTAAACCCCCGCGCGTGGTTGACGAACTGTCATCTCCTGCGGCGGGTT
>JACIWU010000153.1 GCA_014360805.1 Chloroflexota bacterium | reverse complement strand
TCTTCTGGTACGCCGAAACAGTGGTGCTAGCCAGAAGCATCCCTATTCCCTGCGCTACACCTGGAGCAGTCCATGACGCCAGACCCGCTCATCGGGAAGGCCATTGGCTCGTATAGAATCGAGCGGCTCATTGGCATCGGCGGATTTGCACGGGTCTACAAGGCCGTCCACGTGAGCCTGAGGACTCCCGTGGCCCTCAAGGTGTTTCACCAACACCTGGCCGCGGAACCCCAGTTCGTGGAGCGGTTCCGCGCCGAGGCGCGGACGTCCGCCTCACTTCGGCATTCGAACATCGTCCGCGTGTACGAAGCGGGCGAGGATGGCGGCTGGCTGTTCATCGCCATGGACCTGGTGGAGGGCGAGTCGCTGGCTGCGCTGCTCCAGAAGCGCAAGACGTTGGACGTGCCGACGGCTGTCTCCATCGCCAGCCAGATAGCAGGCGCTCTGGAATATGCCCACGGGTGGGGCGTCGTGCACCGAGACGTGAAGCCGGGGAACATCCTGCTGGACCGCAAGGGCAATGCCTACCTGACCGACTTCGGCATCGCCAAGGTGGCGGGGGCGACGCGGATGACCAAGTCGGGGGTCAGCATCGGGACGCCGGAGTACATGGCGCCGGAGCAGGCCGAGGGGAAATCCGTGAGCCGCCGCACCGACTTGTACGCGCTGGGCGTGGTGCTGTACGAGATGCTGTGCGGGCGGCCACCGTTCCAGGCGGACAACACGCCCGCGGTGCTGTACAAGGTGTGCATGGAGCCTCCGGCGCTTGGCCCGCTGCGTTCCTGCGCGCCGCCTCACGTGGTGAATGCGGTACTGCGTGCGCTGGAGAAGGACCCTGCGCGGCGGTTCGGGAGCGGGGCAGAGATGGCGGCGGCGCTGCAAGGGCCTGCCAGGGCGCGGGAGAGCCCGCCTGTTCGCAGGCCGAGACCGGCAGCCAGGGGCGGCGCAGGCGCGGGCGGGTGGTTGGCGCGGCTGGGCGGTGCGGGGGCTCCGCTGGCGGTTGTGGGAGCGGTGGTTGGGGTGGTTGCCCTGGCGGCGATTCTTTCGTCTGTGCTGACGCCACACCCTGCTGGCGGGGGCGGCACTCCGACGGCCAGCCCCACGGCGGGGGTGACGCCAAGTGCTACGCTTGCGCCTGGCGTCACGCCATCGGCAACACCAATGCCCACAACGCCAGTGCCCACCGCCACGACGGCCATACCGACACGCACGCCGGAGACCTCTGCAACGGCGGTCACGAGCACGCCCCTGCCGCCCCCCGGGAAGCCCGTAGAGTTGGAGCCGTGTGGGAACAAGCAATATGTCCGGGGAAGCCCCATCACCTTCCGCTGGACTGAGGCGGCGAACTGCTATTCCGGGTCGTGCTGGTATGAGGTGGGGGTTTACAAAGGAGGAGTCGGCTCAAAAGTTGGTGGCGTAGATAGCGTAGGCGGGACATCGTGGACGTGGACTCCGCCAGACTCCTTCAAATACTACTGGAAGGTGCGGGCGAAGACGGCTAGCGCATTGGGGGATTGGAGCGAGGAAGGGTGCCTGTTCGTGGTCGTAGTGGCTCCGCCAAACGGCCTAGCCGGTTGCGGCAGAAGCTTCCCTGCTAATCAGGCGATCAAACTCACCTGGGAAGCGGTCGAGGGAGCGACGGAGTACAAGGTT
>JACIWU010000152.1 GCA_014360805.1 Chloroflexota bacterium | reverse complement strand
GTGCCACAAAACCAGTACGCCGAATACCTGGAGCAGGGCATCCGCGCCGCCGAGTCGGGGCGGAGGGCCTATGCGCGCCGCTTGCTGGCGCAAGCCGCCGCACTGGAGCCACACCGCAAGGACGCCTGGCTGTGGCTGGCGGGCCTGGCCGCCGACCCCCGCGAATCCATGGAGTACCTCCAGCGCGTGCTGGCCATAGACCCCGACGACGAAGCCGCCAAAGAAGGCATCGCCTGGGCGCAGAAGCGCCTCGCCCCTCGCGCCGTCGCAGCCCCGGCCCCGCCACAGGTCGCCCGCACGGCCGCGGCTGCCGCGCCGGCCCTGCGGAAACCCGTTGCGCCTCTGCGCCGTTGGGCCTGGGTCGGCATGCTCGCGGTCCTGGTGGTCGCGGGGGCGGCGCTCCTTGTCTCCACGGCCTACGGCGTCATCGCCGCGCGGCCCACCCCCACGCCGACGCCCACAAACCTGGAGCGCATCGCCCAGTGGCGCGGCCCGCTGGAAGACGCCTGGCAGCGGGGAGACTGGACGGTCGTCATCACCATCCTGGAGCGGGTGCGCGCGCTGGAACCCAACTACGGCGGACTGAACGATTGGCTCACCGCCGCCTACACCAACTACGGCCGTTCGCTGGTTACGGAGGAACGGTGGGAGCAGGCGCGCAAGGCCTTTGACGCGGCGCTGGCCGTGGTCCCCGGCTACCCGCCCGCGCAGACCCAGGTGGAAGCGCTGAACCTCTACCTCGGCGGCGTTGAGCGCCTGGAAGCCGGCGATTGGGAAGGCGCGCGGACGACCTTGCAGCGGGCCTACGCGCTGGACTCCGCCTACCCGCGCCTGACATCCCTGCTCTACCAGGCTTGCTATCGCCACGGCCTGCAGTTGCAGCAGGCGGGCAACCTGCGCGCGGCCAAGATCGCCTACGAGGACGCGCTGGCGGTGCTGCCCGACGGCGCCGAGGCCCAGGCCAAACTGGCGGAGGTCAACTACCTTCTCACCCCGCCGACGCCTACGCCGACGCCCATTCCCCCCAAGAAAATCGTCGTGGATATCTCCGAGCAGCGCATGTACGTGTACGAGGGCGGCGTTTTGATCTACAAGTGGGTGTGTTCCACCGGCGAGCCAGGACGGGATACGCGCACGGGGGTTTTCGCCGTGCAGTCCAAGATTCCCGAGGCCTATTCCAGCGTGTGGCGGCTGCGGATGCCCTACTGGCTGGGCATCTACTGGGCCGGCGCCAGCGAGAACGGCATCCACGCGCTGCCCATCAACCCCAATGGCACCGTGCTGTGGGCGGGGTTCCTGGGGCAAAAAGTCTCGTTCGGCTGCATCATCCTGGATACGCCCAACGCCAAGACGCTCTACAACTGGGCGGAAATCGGCACGCCGGTCATCATTCAACCGTAGGCACCGCACGCCACGCCATTGCGCACCGGACGGGCGCGAGGGCGCGGCCGGACCCTATACCCGCGATGGGCGGGATTTCGGAGGACGAAGATGCCCATGGATTTGGCGCAACTTGAGCAGATGGTCAACTGGCTGGACGAGG
>JACIWU010000151.1 GCA_014360805.1 Chloroflexota bacterium | reverse complement strand
CGAAGCGCCCGCCCCCGCCGCGGAGGAAGTCGCCGAGGCCGCGCCCGAAGCGCCCGCCCCCGCCGCAGAGGAAGTCGCCGAGGCCGCGCCCGAAGCGCCTGCCCCCGCCGCAGAGGAAGTCGCCGAGGCCGCGCCCGAAGCGCCCGCCCTCGCAGGCGAGGAGATGTCACCGGAGCAGGTGCTGGCCCTCGCCCGCGAGCGGCGCGACGCCGCAGAGGAAGTCGCCGAGGCCGCGCCCGAAGCGCCCGCCCTCGCAGGCGAGGAGATGTCACCGGAGCAGGTGCTGGCCCTCGCCCGCGAGCGGCGCGACGCCGGAGAGGTGGACGCCGCGCTGGACCTGTACGAGCAGTTGATCCGCAGGGGAGCCCTGCCGGACAAGGTGCTGGCCGACCTGGAGAGCGGCGCGACCGGCCCCCTGGCGCGATCGCGCACGTGGACCCTCATCGGCGACCTGTGCATGAAGCAAGAACGCCTGCAAAAAGCCCTTGAGGCCTACAGGCGCGCTTTGGAACTCGTGAAGCAGCAACGCTAAATCATCGCGGTCAAGGAGGCTTTTGTGGAACGCACGCTCGTTATCGTCAAGCCCGATGGCGTCCAGCGCGGGCTAATCGGCCCCATCATCACGCGGCTGGAGCAGCGCGGGCTGAAGATCGTCGGTCTCAAGATGATGCAGATTACCCCAGACCTGGCCCGCAAACACTACGCAATCCACGAGGGCAAGCCGTTTTTTGACGGGCTGATTCGTTACATCACATCGGCGCCGGTCGTGGTCATGGTCGTAGAGGGCAAGAAGGCCATAGAGGTCGTTCGGGCTACCATGGGCGCGACGAACCCGGTGGCCGCCGCGCCGGGCACCATCCGCGCCGACTATGCGCTGGAAATCGGCCGCAACCTGGTGCACGGGTCCGACGGCCCAGAGACGGCGCAGACGGAAATCGCCCTGTTCTTCAAACCCGAAGAGTTGCTGGACTATTCGCGCGACACCGACAAGTGGATTTTTGAATAGCCCAGGCTGTGCCCGCTGTGTGCGGCGACGCCCGCGGGCACGTCAGGGCATCCGCAGCACCATGGCGGCGCGCTTCCAGAAGTCTTCCAGCGCGTAGTAGGCCCTTTTCTCCGGCGAGAACAGGTGCACGACAACGCCGCCGTAATCCAAGAGGACCCACCCTGACTCTGGATCGCCTTCAACGTGCAGAGGCAGGACGCCGTTTTGTTTGGCGCGGATCGCCACTTCGTCCGCGATCGCCTGGATTTGGCGGTCGGTGTCGGCCGAGGTGATGACGAAGTAGTCCGCGATCAGGGAAATGGACTTGATGTCCAGCAGGAGGATGTCCTCGCCTTGCTTGTCGGCGACGGCATCCACGATCAGTCGGGCCAGGTCTATGGATTCCAGATAGCCATCTCCTTGTCTGTTGGGATTTCGCGCCAATTCTAGCATAGCGCCCAACGCGGTGCAAGTCGGCGACTGCGCGGGTAGTGTGTGCATTTCGTTGGAAACTTGTCAGACCGATGCGCGGCAGCATGAAACGCATAGAGCGTAGGGCAGGTTTCCATACCTGCCCTCGGCCTTCGGCGGCTATGGAAAGCCGCCCTACATGTCTGCTGTCATTCCGAGCGGCGAAGATTCCCGCGCGCGGCCATACCTCACCCCCGGCCTGCGGCCTCCCCCTCTCCGCCCGCGGTTCAGGGGCGGACAGGCAGGGGGAGGGGATCTTTTCAGAAAGCAAATAATGTGGCATGATGTCCCCCACAACCCCACACAAGGCGAAAGGAGACATCATGCCACGGACTGAAGTAT
>JACIWU010000150.1 GCA_014360805.1 Chloroflexota bacterium | reverse complement strand
GGAGAACGCGTACTTGCTACCAAACGCGCCGACGGCCATGGCCTTGTAGGTAACGAGCGGATTGGCGCCCGTGGCCAGCAGGATGAGGCCGCCGAACGCCAGCGCCAGAATCAGCGAGACGAGGGGGACCAGCACACTGGCGGACTTGGAGGGCTTGAGGCGGCGTTCCAGTCGGATTCTCATGCGGGCCTCCTTTCGGGCGCAGGCTCTTGTCCCGGCTTGACGCCTGCCATCATCAGGCCGATGGCAGCCACGTCCGCGTCCTTGGCGGGCACGATGCCCTGCACCTCGCCCTCGTAGAGCACCAGGATTCGGTCGGCGAGTTCTAGGATTTCGTCCAGGTCTTCGCTGATGAGCAGGAGCGCCGCGCCCTGCTTGCGCTGTTCCAGGAGGAGGCGACGCACCGCCTCGGTGGCTCCCACGTCCAGGCCGCGGGTGGGGTGCATGGCGATCATCAGGCGGGGGCTGATGGAAATCTCCCGCGCTAGGAGTGTCTTCTGGAGGTTGCCCCCCGACAGGAGCCGCACCGGAGTCTGGACGCTGGGCGTGGCGATTTTGAACTGCTCCACCAGTTGGCGCGCAAACCGACCGATGGCTCCGCTGTTCAGGAATGGCCCGGTGGAGATCGGGCGCTCCTTGTACGTCTTCATGATCACATTGTCGGACACGGAGAGGTTGGGCACCAGACCCATGCCCAGGCGGTCTTCGGGCACGTGGCCCACCTTCTCGCCGATGATCTTGCGCGGGGAGCAGTTGGTGATGTCGCACTGCAGGACGGTTACCGACCCTGCGGTGGCCTTGCGCAGGCCGGTGAGGACTTCGGCCAGTTCGCGCTGGCCGTTGCCCGCGACGCCCGCCACGCCCAGGATTTCGCCCTCGCGGATGGTGAAGGACACGTTACTAAGGGCGGGCAGGCCCTTGTCGTTGTTGGCGCACAGGCCCGACACCTCCAGCACTACCTCGCCGGGTTCGCGCTCTTCTTTCTCCAGGCGGAACAGCACCTCGCGCCCCACCATCATCCGCGCCAGGTCGGCGGGCGTGGTCTCGGCCTTGCGGACGGTCGCCACGGCCTTGCCGCCCCGCAGGACCGTGATGCGGTCTGAGATGGCCATGACCTCTTCCAGTTTGTGGCTGATGAAGATGACGGTCTTGCCGTCGGCGGTCATGCGGCGCAGGGTGGCGAACAGTTCCTCCACCTCCTGGGGTGTCAGCACGGCGGTCGGCTCGTCCAGAATGAGGATGCGCGCGCCGCGATACAGCATCTTGAGGATTTCCACGCGCTGCTGCTCGCCGACGGACAGTTGCCAGATGCGCGCGCGGGGATCCACGCGCAGCCCGTATTGCGCCGAGAGTTGCGCCACCTCTTGCTCAATCTGGCGCAGGTTCAGGAAGAAGCGGGGCTTGTTGAGGCCCAGGACCATGTTCTCGGCTACGGTGTGCATTTCTACGAGCATGAAGTGCTGGTGCACCATGCCGATGCCGTGAGAGATGGCGTCGCGCGGCGAGCGAAAAACGACCGGCTTGCCGAAGATGCGGATTTCGCCCTCATCGGGCACGTACAAGCCGCTCAGGATGTTCATGAGGGTGCTCTTGCCCGCGCCGTTTTCGCCCAGCAGGCTGTGCACTTCGCCCGGGAGCGCCTCAAAGTCCACGTGGTCGTTGGCGATCACGCCGGGGAATCGCTTGACGATGCCCGTCATGCGGACGGCGGGTATGGGGTTGAGTTCTGCCATCGTTCTCCTCTGGTTGTTATGGCTATTCGCGAATGGGGCGCACCCACGCGACGGGAACCGCGAATGCACGCAAATGCACGCGAACAGGATTCGTGTTCATTCGCGCCCATTCGCGGTTTCGGGTCTGCGCCACATATGCGAGAGGTTCTGGCGGGGCGGCCCGCCCGAACCACTACACCCCCGGGTTGGATCCGAATTAGGAATGGTAACCTCCACGCCCA
>JACIWU010000149.1 GCA_014360805.1 Chloroflexota bacterium | reverse complement strand
ATTTCCTCGGGTGTGGGTTGTTTGAGTCCGATGCTGCCCGGGCAGAATTTGTTCAGCATGTCGCTCTCCTTCCGTGTGGGTGGCTTTTCGTTTTCAGTATAGCACGGAAGCCGGTGAGCGTATGTGATTTAGGTCTCATCACTCCAGGCCCGCGATCTTTCTCAGCCGTTCGGGATCGGTAATGACGATGCGATGGCCCTCCACGCGCAGGAGTCCCTCATCCGCGAGGGCGCGGAGGGATCTGCCGATGACTTCGCGCACGGTGCCGAGCCGCGCCGCCATTTCGTGCTGGGTGAGTTGCCCTGCGATGTTGGCCTGCTCCAGGAGCAGTTTGGCGAGGCGTTGGGGCACCGTGCGCAGCGTCAGGTCGGAGGCGAGATCAACCAGTTGTCGGAGCCGCGCCGCAAAGGTAACGAGCATTGCTCTGCCGATTTGCGGATAGCGATCCAGGAGGCGCGCGAAGTCGGCGCGCGACACCGAACACACGGTGCATTCGGTCATCGCCTCGGCCGACGCGGGGTTAGGGCCGCCGTCTATAGCGGGCACCTCGTTGAACGAGTGCCCCGGGCCAACGAGGGTCAACGTCTGCGTGCGCCCATCCTCGGAGGAGCGCAGGATTTTCACAACGCCCCGCTGCACGAAATAGACGCCGCAGTCGTAGTCTCCCTCCAGTAGGATGATCTCGCCGCGGAGATACGTCCGCGCGCGGAAGTAGCACGCGATCTGCTCCAGGGTATCGGCGTCAAGGCCCTGGAAAAACGGGTGGCTGCTGAGCAGTTCCGTGATGGTCGGACTCGCCTTCACTTCCCACTACCACAGATAGTCTTTAATGGCTTCCCACTGATTGTCGTCCGTATGTTGCCACGACCAGAAGCAGGCGCCAAGCAGGCCGCGGCTTTCCACCTCGGTCAGGAAACGCGACAGGTCTTCTTTGGTGGGGCGCTTGCCCGGCACCATTTCGTAGCAGGCGCCCACGGGCAGGATGGGGCGGCCGAAGCGGATGTGCTGGGTCAAACTGATGCGGAGCGCCTCTACGGGGTCTTTCTTGTACCAGTACACCTGGGGCGTGTTCAGGTCGCAGTGGGCCAGGAACTCGCGCCAGGGGAAGGTGGGATGCATCTCGGGCCAGTAGAAGGAACTGAGGGCGATGGGCACGCCCGGCAGCAGCCCCCGTAGGGTGCTGGCGTAGCGGGCGGCGCGGTCGGGCTTGCCTTCGTATTCGGTTTCCGCGTCTATGACAAACCCCGCCAGGCCGAACTTCTTCGTGCGTTCGGCGGCGTAGCGCGCTTCGTCTTCTGGCCTGTCGCCGTAGGTGTACTGCCAACCCCATACGGCGACGCCCACTTCGCGCAGGCGGTTGACCAGCGTGGTGATGTCGCCGTTGTAGGCGTTGGTGCCGTCGGCGATCTTGATGAGCACGAAGTCCAGGCCCACATCCAGGGCGCGGTTTACAATGCGTTCGGTGTCGCCGCCCTCGCACCGATCCACCTGCCAGATGTACATGCCTTTGCCCCAGAGTTCCAGTTCAGCGGGGGCAGGTTCGGTTGGAAGTGCAGCCTTGACGAGGCGCTTCTCGTCGGCGGTGAGGTTGGGCAGTTTGTCAATGGGCGGGCCGGAGTAGGGGCCGTCGCGGTCGGCCACCAGGTCGTTGAGGTTCAGGCCCGCCTTTATCAGTAGCGTCCAGGACTTGTTGCCCGCCTTCCAGAAGGCGTTGATGATCTGCTGGTTGGTGTACTTCAGTGGCGGCTTGAGGGTGATCTGATAGTTGCCGGGCACGAGTTGTTCCGGCGGGCCGATTTGCTCCTGCACAAGCGCAAGGAGCGCGGGGATGTCCGCGACAGGGACGCCCTGGGCGGCCAGCACCTGCTGCACCGACGGGATTTCAAACGAAAGGACCTGGGGGGCTTTGCTGGTGGCCAGGTCATGATATACGTCATAGGCTCGCTTGCGGTTTTCT
>JACIWU010000148.1 GCA_014360805.1 Chloroflexota bacterium | reverse complement strand
CGCATTGAGAAGGCCGCGGCCATGTTCATGGAGAAGTACCCCGAAATCACCGTGGAAGGGTACGACCTGGGCGGCGACGACGCGGTCATCAAAGTTCGCGAGGAGCAGAAGGCCGGCGCCTACGTCGGCGACGTTTGGTTCTCGGGTGGCGGCCCCGACATCTTCGGCGACCTCCTCCCGAAGGGCTATCTCGTCCCGTTCGTTCCCGATGACCTGCTGGACGTGATCCCGCCCGAAGCCCGCAACCCTCTGGTCGTGGCCCGCTACGGCGTGCGCGTCCTGGGCTACAACACCGAACTCAACCCCAACGGCTGCCCCATCACCAACTGGTGGCAGTTGACTGAGCCCGAGTGGAAGGGCAAGGTCTTCATTGAGGATCCGTTGACCGATGCTTCCACCATGGGCATCCTGACCACCATCGCGGCCCACGCCGAGGAGTTGGCTGCCGCCTACCGGGAGCGCTATGGCAAGGATCCCGTCCTGGATCCCGACACGCCCGACGCGGGGTGGCTCTGGGTGAAGAAGTTCGCGCAGAATTCGCCCGTGCCCGAACCCGGCGGCGATGAGGTCGTCCAGGCCTTCGCCACGCCCGGCATGAAGGAAGCCGGCGTAGGGTTCACTTCCTACTCCAAGTATCGGAACACTTTGAAGGGTGCTCTGGTCTTTGACGCCTGCAGGGGGGTCAAGCCGGTCATGGGCGTGCAGACGCAGGCCTACCTGGCGGTGATCAACCGCGCGTCGCATCCGAATGCCGCCAAGTTGTTCATCCGCTTCGTGCTCAACGAGGGGTTTGAGCCGTGGAACGTCATCGGCGACTACTCGGCCCGCACCGACGTGCCTGCGCCCAAGGGCGCGATCCCGCGCAATGAACTCAGCGTGTGGACCCAGGACGACGCCTACGTTTACGCCAACATCGCCAAGATGCGCGACTTCTGGGCGGTGAACCTGCTCCAGTAAGCGCGGTTCTGCGTGGATAAACAAGGGCGTGCCGGGGGCGCAGACCTCCGCGCCCCCGGAGCGCCCAGTTGTGGCCCCGCGCTTTGGCATGCGGGCGAGTGGTGGGACATTCTCCGCGCCCTCGCGGAACGTTCTGGAGACCGAAATGACGCAGATCCCGATTCAGGCTATCGTCTTTGACGTGGGCGGCACGCTGGAAGATATCTACTACGACTCCGCCAGCCACCGAGAGGCAACGCGAGAACTTCAGCGCTTTCTGAGCCAGCGGGGTCTTGAGCCAGGGCTGGACCTCGGAACGTTGCAGCGCACCGTCGTGTCGGGGATGGAAGCGTACCAGGCGTGGCGCGAGGCGACGGAGATAGAACTCCCACCCGAACGCGTGTGGACAGAGTACATCTTTCCCAATAGCCGGTTGCCCAGGGATTGCCTGGAGGCGGCTGCGGAAGACCTTACGTTCTTTTACGAAATGCACTATCAGGTGCGTAGGCTGCGCGCGGAGGTGCCCGATGTGCTGCACACCTTGCGCGAGCGGGGGTTTCGGCTGGGCATTATCTCCAATATCATCAGCCGCACCCTGGTCCCGCGCCAACTGGAGGCTTATGGGATTGCGCACCTGTTCGGCCCTGTGGTTACCAGCGCCTGCTTCGGCTGGCGCAAGCCTAATGTGCGAATCTTCTTGGAAGCGGCGCGGCTGCTGGGCCTTCCACCGGCGGCGTGCGCCTACGTCGGCGACACGGTGTCTCGCGACGTTATCGGCGCACGTCGGGCGGGGTACGGGCTTGCCATTCAAATCCATTCGTTTCTGACAGACAAAGCAGATCGCGGCAAGGCAGAGGCTGCGCCTGACGCCATTGTCCGCGACCTGACGGAGGTCGTTCCTCTGATACTCTCACGCTCGGAGACCGTTGATGGCGATACGGGGAATATTTTTTGACGCAGCGGGGGTGCTGTACCACCGCCCGCAATCCACGAGCCGATACGTGATGGACTTGCTCAAGCGGCGGGGCATCGCGCCGAAACTGGACGATGCCCGGCGCGCCCGTCTGAAGGCGCTGCGCGCGGCGGCCAACAGCGGCCGCATGGCGCCGGATGAATACTGGGATGCCGTTCTGATCGCCTATGGCGTCGGCGCTCC
>JACIWU010000147.1 GCA_014360805.1 Chloroflexota bacterium | reverse complement strand
ATTTTGTGTTGGTGCGCAGGTGCGACGCACTTCCGGAAGTGCGTCGCACCTGTACCCATGCCAAGACTAACAGAGTTTGGAACCGACACGAATATAGGGCAGATACGGCGCCGCGTCAAAATCGGCTTTGACATCTTCGCCAGCCTCCGTTACCATGCACCCCAGAACGCGCACAAGGGAGGTCCCATGCTACGCCGCATTCTGGATAAAACCCAGGCCCGCATCCTGGCCGAAGAGCGCCGAGCCCTCGGCAACCTGCAGGTGGCGCTCGCCCGTTTCGGCCTGGACGCCAAAGATCAAGAGATGTTGGCGCAATCCATCCACATGCTGGACGAGTTGTTCCTGCTGGTGGTGGTCGGCGAGTTCAACTCGGGCAAGAGCGCCTTTATCAACGCGCTGCTGGCCCAGCCCATCCTTGAGGAAGGCGTAACGCCTACCACCACGCGCATCAACCTGCTGAAGTACGGGCCGGAAGTGGCGCGCACGGCCCAGGGCGCGGCCCTTGACGTCATCACAGCGCCGCTGGATTTGCTCCAGGAGATCAACATCGTGGACACGCCGGGCACCAACGCGATCCAGCGCGAGCACGAGGCCATCACCGAAGAGTTCGTGCCCCGCGCCGACATGGTGCTGTTCGTTACCTCGGCGGACCGCCCCTTCACCGAAAGCGAGCGCGCCTTCCTGGAGCGCATCCGCAACTGGGGCAAGAAGGTCGTCGTCATCCTCAACAAGATAGACATCCTGGAATCGGACGGCGAGGTCAGGGAGATAGAGGCCTTCATCACCGAGAACGCCCGCGCGCTGCTGGGCTTCACGCCCGAGGTCTTCCCCGTCTCGGCCAAGCAGGCCCTTCGCGCGAAACAGACGAACGATGCGACGCTCCTGGCCCGCAGCCGCTTTGAGGCGCTGGAGACGTACATCGTGGCGACGCTGGACGAGAAGGAGCGCATCCGCCTGAAGTTCAGCAACCCGCTCAAAGTGGGCCAGCGGCTCATCGCCACGGCGCTCGGAACCCTTGACGGGCGGCTGGCGCTGCTGAAAGACGACATCGCCGCCGTTGAGGACATCTACCGCCAGATGCAGGCATACCGCGAGGACATGCGGCGCGACTTTCGTTTCCGCATGGCCGATGTGGAAAATGTCCTCCACGAGTTTGAGAACCGCGGGATCGCCTACTTTGACGAGACCATACGGCTGGCCCGCATCTTTGACCTCCTCAACAAAAGCCGCCTCCAGGCCGAGTTTGAGCGCCAGGTGGTGGGCGACGTGCCCCAGACCATAGAGCGGCGCGTGATTGAGGTGATTGACTGGCTCGTGGCCAAGAACCTGCGCCAGTGGCAGGGGGTGATGGATCGCCTGGCGGAACGCCGCACGGTGCACGCGGGGCGGGTCGTGGGGCAGGTGGGCGGGACGTTTGACTACGACCGCGATCGGCTGCTCCAGACGGTTTGGCGGGAGACCCAGCGTACCATTGAGACCTACGACCGCCAGGCCGAGGCCGCGCAGGTGGCCGATTCGGTGCGAACGGCCGTGGCGACGACGGCGCTAGTGGAGGTGGGCGCCATCGGCCTGGGCGCCGTGCTCACCGCGGTCTTCTCCACGACGGCCATGGATGTAACCGGCGTGGTGGCTGCGACGGCGCTGGCGGCGCTGGGGCTGTTCGTCATCCCGGCGCGCCGTCGCAAGGCGAAGGACGAACTGCGCGCGAAGATCGCCTCCCTGCGCGAGAAGCTGCTCGCCGCGCTCACGGGGCAGTTTGACCGCGAACTGGATCGCAGCGTGAGCAAACTGGAAGAGGCGATTGAACCCTACACCCGCTTTATCCGCTCCGAGCGCGACCACCTGACCAAGACCCGCCAGGAACTGGGCCTCATCGCCGAGACCATGGCGCGGCTGGAGGCCGAGATCGCGCGGCTGTGAGTCGGGGCTGCGGTCATCCACGGATAGCACGAATCTCCGCGAAGGTTATTCCGCCCGACGCTGAAGCATCGGGCTGAACGGGCGAAGCCCCGCGTGCACCCCTCACCCTGGCCCTCTCCCGGCGGGAGAGGGGACGACGCCCTGCGCGTTTGTGCTTCGGGCGCGGGGCGGCTATAATGCGGGCAGGCATCGTATCC
>JACIWU010000146.1 GCA_014360805.1 Chloroflexota bacterium | reverse complement strand
TGCCCACGTTTCGGCCCTCGTCCAGAACGATGATCTGGTCAGCGTTCATGATGGTGGAGACGCGTTGAGTAACGATGAGCACGGTGCTCTTCCCGGTGATGTCCTTCAGCGCCCTGCGCAGGGCGGCGTCGGTCTTGAAGTCCAGCGCCGAGAAACTATCGTCAAAGATGTAGATAGGCGGCTTCTTCACCAGGGCGCGGGCGATGGACAGGCGCTGCTTCTGCCCGCCCGACACATTGTCCCCGCCCTGGGCGATCTCGGCCGCAAGACCCTCGGGCCTGGAGAAGACGAATTCGCCCGCCTGGGCCACCTCAATGGCCTGGCGGATGCTGGCCTCATCGGCCTCCTCGTCGGCATAGCGAAGGTTGCTCTCAATCGTGCCCGAGAACAGGATGCCCTTCTGCGGGATGTATCCAATCCTGTCGCGCAGGTCGCTCTGGCGCACCTCGCGGATGTCCACGCCGTCCACGTAGATGGCGCCCGCCGTTACGTCGTAGAAGCGCGGGATCAGGTTGATGATGGTGGACTTGCCCGAACCGGTAGACCCGATGAAGGCGGTGGTCTTGCCCGGCTCGGCCACAAAACTGATGTCGTGCAGCACGTCCTCCAGGGCGTTCGGGTAGCGGAAGTGCACGTGGCAGAACTCTATACGTCCCTGGAACGGCTCCTTGAACTCCTTGGGGTGCTCGGGGTCCTTGATGGTAGGCTCCGTCTCCAGCACCTCGGCGATGCGGTCGCCCGACACCGACGCCCTCGGCAAGAAGATGAACATCATGGTCATCATGAGGAAGGCGAAGACGATTTGCATCGCGTACTGGAGGAAGGCCATCATGTCGCCCACCTGAATGGTGGATTCAGCCACCTGGTGCGCCCCCACCCAGATGATGATTAGCGACAGCCCGCTCATGATGAGCATCATCACCGGCATCATGACGACCATGACGCGGTTGACGAATAGGCTGGTGCGCGTCAAATCCCTGTTCGCCTCGTCAAACCGCGCCTCCTCAAACCGCTGCTTGTTGAAGGCCCGGATGACCATCATGCCCGACAGGTTCTCGCGCACCACCAGGTTCAGGCGGTCCACCAGTTTCTGGATGGCCTTGAACTTCGGCAGGGCGATGGAGAAAACCGTCAGGATGAGGCCCAGGAGCGTGAGCACCGCCACGGCGATGATCCACCACATGTTGGCGCTCTTGTCAATGGCCCGAATGACGCCGCCGATACCGATGATGGGCGCGTAGAACACCATGCGCATCATCAGCATCACCACCATCTGCACCTGCGTTACGTCGTTGGTGGAGCGCGTGATCAGGGACGCGGTGGAGAACTTGTCAAACTCCGCGTTGGAGAAGTCCGTTACCCTGCGGAAGACGTCGCGGCGCAGATCGCGGGCCACGCCTGCCGCCGTCCTGGCCGCCAGAAACCCCACGATCACCGCGCAGACGATGGACAGGAACGAGATGAGCAGCATGGAGCCGCCCGTGCGAAGGATGTAGGCCGTCTGGATTCTGCTAGTCTCCATGCCCAGCGCATCGTATTCGGCCTTGACGGCGCGCACCGCCATCTGGGTGATCATGAGGTCGCCCAGGGCTGCGAACTTCTCGTTGATGGCCGTGGTGATCTGCGCCAACTGGGCCGCGGGCAGCCTGCCCAGCGCGGCGAACAGGTCCATCCCAGGGGGCAAACGGCTCAGGTCAAAACCAAGCGTCTGGCCCATGTCGGCCGCTTTGCTCGGATCGGCCACGATCTGCT
This sequence comes from Chloroflexota bacterium, assembly GCA_014360805.1. Taxonomy (NCBI): domain Bacteria; kingdom Bacillati; phylum Chloroflexota; species Chloroflexota bacterium. Next base: position 558 of record JACIWU010000146.1, on the reverse strand, counting down.
CAATGCCCGAGACGACGACCAGCGCCTTGCCCAGGATTGGGTTCAGCGTTTCCATCTCGGCCTTCCCGATGGGGTTCCGCACGTACACGGGTTCGTTGGCAAGCGCGGGGTATCGCCGAACATACGTGGCGTAGTCGGGCGAGTCTTGGGTGATGAGGGTATAGTGGCCCAGCACCAGCGCCTTGTCCTCAGGCGCCATGAAGAGGACGAGTTTGTTCATCTCGCTTTGGCGGATGGCCTCGGGCACCGCGTTCTCCACGCCGCCCTGTTGGATGCCGTTGTTGACGATGCGCGACATGTAGTCGGGCAAGGCCAGGTCGGCGTTGGCCTGCACAAACAGCAGGGCGATGGCCAGCAGGATGGACGGCACATAGGGTTTCAGATACCGGACGAGTCGTAGCATCGGCGCACTTGATCCTCATGCATAGAATTGGAACGGGCGCCGACCTGCGAAAGGCTGGCTCTGGACTTGCCTTCAGCAAGCGGCGCCGTTTATTTAGCGACACAAAGTATACTCCCCTTGTCGCCCGCTGTCAAAAACGGCGCGTTCGTTCGCTA
>JACIWU010000145.1 GCA_014360805.1 Chloroflexota bacterium | reverse complement strand
TCAACCGCCAGGACCTGGGGGGCTTTGCTGGTGGCCAGGTCATGATATACGTCATAGGCTCGCTTGCGGTTTTCTTTGGAGAGTTCGCCCGCGTTGTAGAGCCCCCAGGTGTTGTCGGGGCCAAAGTCCTGGAGGCAGAACCAGATGGCGGCGCGGACTCGCCAGTCGGGAATCAGGGTCTCGTAGGCGGCGCGGAGGCTGGCCGCCTGGAATTCCTGGCCGCAGGACAGCGACTGCCAGCCCATCTCGGAGATGTAGAGGCCCTTTTCCTCAAGGACCTCGCCCTCAAAGGCGAAGGCAGTGTCCCACAGGGTCTGGACTCGCGCGGCGACAGAGGCGCGAATGGAGTCGGGCGTGGCCTGGCAATCCTGCTTGACATAAAGATGGAACCCGATGCCGTCCAGCGGGTAGCGGCCGTAGTTGAGGCGCTGGGTTTCCCACTGCAGTGCGTTGATGCCCTGGCTGTAGGTATCGGCCAGGTACTGGGCGCCGGTGTCCGCGTCGTGGGTGAGCAGGGGCCCGGAGACAAGGGTAACGTCCAGGTTGTGGCGTATTTTGACCTCGTCGTAGATTTCCTGCAACATGCGGGCGAACCAGTAGGGGTGAATCCAGGGCTGCGTCCATGCGGGGCCGCCCGGCACGCGGTGCCAGTCGTTGGGCTCGTTGAAGGATTCGTACACGTAGATGCGACCGCGGAAGTGCTCGGCGATGAGGCCGAAGTTGGTAACGTACTCGTCTAGCCAGGACTCGGCGGCGCTGCTGGGGGCAGCGCTGCGGAAGGCGTTGGCATCGGCGGCGGGATTCCGCACGGCCTCCGCGCCGATGAGGGCGTAGATTCGCAATCCCTGGGCCAAGTAGCGGTCCACGATGTGGTCGTAGGTCTCAAGCCAGGTGCGGCCGGCGTATTTCGTTGCATCGGTGGGGGATGCCCAGGGGCCGAGGATGAAGTTCACGCGTACCCATTTGGCGCCCGCCCACGCGGGCAGACGCGAGTCCGAAACCGTGGCCGAGATCTCGCCCGTAACGAGGTCAATGGGGCGATTGACGTCCAGTCCCATCTTGCGGTTGTCGCGGTACATGGCTTTCTCCTCAGCCGAATGCGCTCGGGTCGGCTTCCCGGTTCTGAAATTGTGTACGCGCTTGCACCGCCCCGGGTGATGCGGCTTTATTGTACCTTATGCTTTGCGCGGGCGCAACCCTGGCTGTGGGCTTCTGGTTGACAACGAGGGGATGCTGTGGTATTTCCCATCAAAATTCGTTCTAGGAGGAGCAAGGTGGGATTCCGCTACGCTGTACTGGGGGCGGGCCGACAAGGGGTTGCCGCCGCCTATGATCTGGCCAGGTTCGGCGATGCCGAACAGGTGCTGCTGGTGGATGTGCGCGAGGGCGCGGCGCGAGAAGGGGCGCGACGGGTGAACGGGCTGGTCGGCAGGGATGTGGCCGTGGGAGGGCATGGGGATGTGGGCCAGCCGCAGCAACTCACCGGCGTCCTGTCGGGCGTGGACTCGGTGATTAGCGCCGTGTCCTATCGCTACAACTTGGCCCTGACCCGCCTTGCGATTCAGGTCGGGTTTCATCTGTGCGACTTGGGCGGCAATACGGAGATTACGCGGCAGCAACTGGCCCTCGGTGAAGATGCCGAGCGGGCGGGCGTCTCCATTGTGCCGGACTGCGGGATGGGGCCTGGGCTGAACGTGTCGCTGGGGGTCTACGCGATGTCGCTTCTGGACGAGCCGCACGATGTGTATATCTACGACGGCGGGCTTCCTCTGCACCCGGTGCCGCCTTGGAACTATGTGCTGACGTTCAACATCGGCGGGCTGACGAACGAATACGCCGGCCATGCCTTTTTTCTGCGGGAGGGGCGAGTGGCCCCGGTGCCGGGCCTTTCGGAGGTGGAGACAGTGGATGTGCCCGGCGTGGGCACGCTGGAGGCGGCGGTTACGACGGGCGGGCTTTCTACCATGGCGTGGACGTTTGAGGGCCGATTGCGGACGCTAGAGAACAAGACGCTGCGCTATCCCGGGCACTGGGCGCAGATGCAGGCGTATGCGCAACTGGGACTGCTGGACCTGGAGTCGGTGCGCGTGGGGGATGTGATGGTGGTGCCGCGCGAGGTGTTCCATGCGCTGCTGGAGCCTCGGATCACGGACCCGAATGCGAAGGACATCTGCATCGTGTACGTGCGGTGCAGGGGACTCCAAGGCGGCGCACCGGCAGAGGCTATCGTCAGTCTCGTGGACCGGTATGATGAGTCGACAGGATTCCGGGCTATGGAGCGGCTCACGGGGTGGCATGCGTCCATCATGGCGATTCTCGCGGCGCGGGGAGTGGTGCCTAGGGGTGCGGTTCCTGTGGAGCGGGCTGCGCCCGGAGACGTGATCGTCGCCGAGGTTCGGTTGCGCGGGTTGGATGTCCAGGCCGAAGTTCGCCTGCTGTGAGATGCAGATGCCGTCTCGGTTCCAAAGGTGCGACGCACATCCAAAAGTGCGTCGC
>JACIWU010000144.1 GCA_014360805.1 Chloroflexota bacterium | reverse complement strand
GTGGGCAGGGGAGTCGGTGTTGAACAAGCCGTATGTGGCGGTGGATGGGCGAGGGCACGTGTATGCGAGCGATCCGGAGGGGCATCGGGTGTTGGAGTGGACGGTGGGCGGGGAGTTTGTGGCGAGTTATGGGGAGTATGGGGTGGATGAGAGTCGGTTCAGCCTGCCCGTGGGTTTGGCGGTGGATGGGAGCGGGCGGCTGATCGTGGCGGATTCTGGGAATCATCGCATTATGGTATTTGCGCCTTTCGGGCCGTGAGACCGTTCGCGCGGGGTAATCCATGGGCGAGATGACGCAGCGTTCAGGGAAACCAACATGGTGGGAGCAGCCCGCGGCGCGGGCGTTGGCCTGGCTGACGTGGGAGAAGGCCGCGTACTTCGCGCTGTTCGCTGTGGCGTTGGCGATGCGCCTGTGGGACCTAGGCGTGCGCAGCATGAGCCACGACGAGAGCCTGCACGCCCTGTTCTCCTGGAAGTTGTACGCGGGCCAGGGGTACGTGCACGACCCGATGATGCACGGGCCGTTTCTGTTCTACGCCAACGCGCTGGCGTACTACCTCTTCGGCGTGAGCGACTTCACGGCGCGGCTGGTGCCTGCGCTGTTCGGCGCGTCGCTGGCGGTTCTGCCCTACTTCCTGCGTAAGTGGATGGGGCGGCTGGGCGCGTTCGTGTCGGCTGTCATCCTGACCTTCTCGCCGTCCTTCTTGTACTATTCGCGCTACATCCGCAACGACATCTACATCGCCGTGTGGTCGGTGCTGATGCTCATCGCGCTGTTCCGCTTCCTGGACGAGGGCAAGGAGCGGTACATCTACCTGTTCGGCATCGTGGCGCTCCTGTCCATTGCCACGAAGGAAGTGGCGTACATCACGGGCTTCATCTTCGTGGTCTTCGTGCTGTGGGCGGTCGTTTGGGAGCGGCTTGGGGCTTCGGCGCGGGCGGCCTTGCGGTGGGCGCTGCTGGCGATGGGCGGCGGGTTCCTGCTGGTGGCGCTTGGACTCACGGTGCGGTCGGGGGGCAGCGCGTTGACTCCGACGCCGCGCGCCCTGCCCGACCTGGTGCTTGTGGCGTGTTTTGTCTTTGCCTTTGGGGTGGCGGGGTTCGCGTGGCGGCAATCGGAGAAGCGCGCGCCCGTCTCGGAGGGCCTGGCGGCCGTGCGCTGGCGCGCCGTCGCCTGGACGGCTGTCGCGGCGGCGGTGATCTTCGTCGTGATGTACACCACGGTCTTCAGCAACCTCAAGGGTCTGTACAGCGGGACCATTGGGCAGGTTGTGTACTGGCTCAAGCAGCACGGCGTGCAGCGGGGCGACCAGCCTTGGTACTACTACTTCGTGCTAATGCCGATGTACGAGTTTCTGCCGTTGCTGGGCGCGCTGGCGGGCATCGTGTACTACGCCTTCGTGCGCAGGACGGCCGACGCGCGAAAAGACTCGCTGCCGCTTGTGCCCTTCCTGATCTTCTGGACGATTGCGGCGACGGCGCTGTACAGTTGGGCGGGCGAGAAGATGCCGTGGCTCGTGCTGCACCCCGTCCTGCCGATGGCGCTGCTCACGGGGCGGCTGGCGCAGGATTGGATTGGCGGGGTGGACTGGCGCGAGGCGTGGAGGCGCGGCGCTGCGGGCTTCGTGCTGCTCGTGCCGTTCGCCGTGTTCGTGATCGCCCGTTTGTTCCTGCTGCGACCCTTTGCGGGGATGTCGCTTCAGGACCTGTCGCGGACGGCGACGTGGATTCTGAACGCGGGTGTGGCTGTGGCGGTGCTGTGGACTGTATACTCCTACGCCACGGCCCGCTTGGGGGCGCGGTTCGCGCTGCGCTGCGCGGCGGTGTCGGCCTTGGGGTTGCTGTTCCTGCTGACGGTGCGGTTCACGTGGATGGCGAACTACGTGAACTACGACACGGCCAAGGAGTTCATCGTCTATGCCCACGGCACGCAATTCGTGAAGCAGACGATGAACGAAATCGCCGAGATATCCGAACGCCTGTACGGCGACAAGTCCATTGAACTCTCCTACGACGGGGGCGACCTGCGGGACAGGGCGAACCCACAGGACGATGTGGGCGGCCTGGCGTGGCCGTTGGAGTGGTATCTGCGCGAATTCCCCAATCGGCACTACTTCCAGTATTGGGATGGCGGGACATCGGCAAGCCCGCAGTTGTTCACGGTGCCCGTCGTGCTGGTGGATTCGTGCAACGAGGACAAGGTGCGGCCTTTCCTGGGCGACAAGTACTATCGCTTCCCCACCCAGTCGTGGCGGCAGTTGGTGTGGTGGCCCACGGAGGATTACCGCAACCTGACGCCCGCCCGCATCCTCGCGGCGCTGAAGAATCCCGTTCGCCGCGCCGAAATCTGGGACATCCTGTGGTGGCGCAGGTACAAGTACACATCGGACACGTGGCCCAATCGGCACGACTTCGCCCTGTACGTGCGCAAGGACATCGCGGGGCTGATGTGGAAGTACAGCATCGGTGCCGCAGCGCCGCAGCCGCCTGTGGTCGTTACCGAGGATCCGTATCAGGCGAAGAAGGTGCTGGTGCCGGCGGCGCTGACGTTTGGGCGGCAGGGGCAAGGGCCAGGGGAGTTCCAGGACCCGCG
>JACIWU010000143.1 GCA_014360805.1 Chloroflexota bacterium | reverse complement strand
GGTCGTCCCGCCTAGTAGTGCTCCTCGTGCGCCCGCACCTTGCCGCGGAAAATCCAGTACACGTAGGCCGTGTAGGCCAGCACCAGAGGCACGCCCACCAGCGCGATGATGAACATCGTTTGCAGGCTCTTCTGCGAGGCCGAGGCGTTGAAAGCCGTCAGCCCGTATGCCGCCACGTTGCGCGCCGGCAGAAGGTACGGATAATTGGCCACGCCCCAGATGCCCATGATGGCCGCGACGGACAGGCTGGAAAACAGGAAAGTCTTGCCGCCCGTTCCTTTCTGCAGGCTCACGCGGGTCAGGATCAGAAACGCCAGGGCTGCGAGCGGGGCGACGTAGGCGATGGGGTTCCGCGTGTAGTTGTCCAGCCGCTCGGGCGAGTCGGCGACGACCAGGATGCCCGCGACGATGAGCAGGGCCACCAGCGCCGCCCAGGCCCAGATGCCCACGCCCCTTGCCCTGCGCGCCAAATCGCCGTTCGTCTTGGCAGTGAGATACGCAGCCCCCTGCATGATGAACATGGACAGGCCCGCCAGGCCCACGACCAGCGCGAAGGGGTTCAGGAGCGAGAAGAAGTCGCCGGCGAATTCCCCGCGGGCGTCCAGCGGCACGCCCCGCATGACATTGCCCACGGCCACGCCGGTGAGCAGGGCCGGCAGCAGGCTCCCCGCGAAGAAGACCCAGTCCCACGCCCGCCGCCACTTGGCGCTCTCCACCCGATGCCCGAACTCAAACGACACGGCGCGCACGATGAGCGCGTACAGCACCAACATCAGCGCCAGGTAGAACCCGCTGAAGACCGTGGCGTACACGTGGGGGAAGGCCGCGAACAGCGCCCCACCCGCCGTCAGCAGCCAGACCTCGTTGCCATCCCAGAACGGCCCGATGGCGCTGACCAGCAATCGCCGCTCTTTGTCGTTCTTGGCGATGAACGGCGACAGCACGCCCACGCCCAGGTCAAAACCGTCCAGCACGGCGTACCCGACCAACAGAACCCCGATCAGCACGTACCATGCGTTTTGCAGAAAAGCGTGGCTCATCGCAGACCTCCTGAGGAATCAACCGTTGGCCGCGCCCGATAGCGGCGAGGGCCCGCGTCTCACTTCGCGCAGGATGAGGAACACCAGCAGCGCCAGAAGCAGGCTGTAGATGCCCACGAACATCACGATGGTGAACAGAATCTGCCCCGCGGGGACGACCACCGACGCCGCGTCCGCCGTCTTCAGCAGGCCATACACCACCCAGGGCTGGCGACCCATCTCTGCCGCAATCCAGCCGAACTCCAGCGCCAAGACGGGCAGCAGCATGGACGCCAACATCACCTTCAGGTAGGGCCTGCTCGCGAACAGTTTCTTGCGCCACAGCAGCCATACGCCCACCAGCGACAGGCCGATGAAGTAGAACCCCAGGAGCATCATGACGTGATAGGAGTAGAACGTGATCTCAACGGGCGGCCAGACGCTACGCGGCACCTGATCCAGGCCCGCGACCGTGGCGTTGGGGTCAAAGGAGATGAGGAAACTCAAGAGTTTGGGCACGGCGATGCGCAGCCGAATGGCCTGGTTGCCCACGTCGGGTATGCCGAAGAAAACCATCGCCGCGCCGCTTTCGGTCTTGAAGAGGCCCTCAAAGGCGGCCATCTTCGCAGGCTGCGTCTGGGCCACCTGCACGGCGTGGAAGTGGCCCACGCCCAGCACGGCCAGCGAGAACACCGCCGCCGCCACCACCGCCACGGCCAGCGACCGCCGCGCAAATCCCACGTGGCGGCCCTTCAGCAGGTACCAGGCGCTGATGCCCGCCATGAAGAACGCCCCCGACAGGATGCTGGCGACGACCGTGTGGCCGTAGCGCGGGAGCGTGGACGGGTTGAACACCGCCGCCCAGAAGTCGGTGAGCACCGCCCGACCGTCCACGATGGTGTAGGCCGCCGGCGTCTGCTGCCACGAGTTGGCCACGATGATCCAGAACGCCGACAGGGTGGAGCCGATGGCCACCATCAGTGCCGAGAACCAATAGACGCGCTTGGACACGCGGTTGCGGCCGAGAATAAGGACGCCCATGAACGTGGACTCCAGGAAGAAGGCGAAGACCCCCTCGGCGGCCAGGGGCGATCCGAAGATGTCGCCCACGAACCGCGAGTACGTGGACCAGTTCGTGCCGAACTGGAACTCCATGGCGATTCCCGTCGCCACCCCCACCGCGAAGATGAGTGCCAGGATGCGCACCCAGAAGCGGACCATCTCGTCGTAGAGCGCCTCGCCCGTCCGCAGGTAGCGCCAGCCGATGTACACGATGAGCCAGGCGAGGCCGATGGACAGGGGTGGATACAGAAAGTGGAATGCCGCGGTGAGGCCAAACTGAATACGTGCGAGAAGAACAGGATCCATAATCCGCACCTCCCTTTACACGTTGGTTTGATACGACCCGACGCGGGCCGCGAATTCTCATGGGCGGGGCAGCGAACTTTCGGCCAGTCTGGCAAATGTTGCGCTGCGCAGGAAATCCATCAGCAGGTCGCTGGCTTGAACCCAAGCGATGTGGACCGTACACTGCTCCATGAGCGGGCATTCCTGGGGGTCGCGGACGCAGAGGTTGAGGATCGGCGGCCCCTCCATGGCTTCCACGACATCCAGCAGGGAAATCTGGTCGGGCGGGCGCGCCAACGAGATGCCCCCGCCGCTCCCGCGCGTGCTGTCAAGGAAACCTGCGTTGCTGAGACGCGTAACCACCCGCCGCACGATGGCGCGCGGTACGTGGCACTGCCGCGCGACCTCCTGCGCGGTAGTGCGCGTGCCTGGCGGCCGTCGGGCCAGAAACAGCACGATGCGTGCAGCGTAGTCGGTCTCCCGATTGATGACCAGCACGGTGCACCTCCTTCCGCTGTGGAGGTCAGTGAATGCTACGATTTTAGTAGCATTATACACCCAAAAGGCGCGTTTGTCAAGGGGTTTCGGGGCGCGGGCCGTTGAAGACCCCAAACCGAAACGCACCGCACGGGCAGCACGTAGGGCGGCTTTCCCATAGCCGCCGGACGCTGTCCACGAATGACGCGAATGCACACGAATGGAGAATGGATTTGGGCACGTAGGGCGGCTTTCCCATAGCCGCCGGACGCTGTCCACGAATAACGCGAATGCACGCGAATGGAGAATGGATTTGGGCACGTAGGGCGGCTTTCCATAGCCGCCGGACGCTGTCCACGAATAACGCGAATGCACACGAATGGAGAATGGATTTGGGC
>JACIWU010000142.1 GCA_014360805.1 Chloroflexota bacterium | reverse complement strand
GGTTACCCCTCACATCCCCATGGCCCCTTCTCTCCCCGCATGCAGGGAGAGAAGGGGGCGGCTAGGCGTGCCGTTCCCTCTCCCGCCGGGAGAGGGCTAGGGTGAGGGCCGGCCAGCGCACCGCGTAGGGACGACGCATGCGTCGTCCGTCCCTACCCCCAGCCCGCAGGGCTTCGCTCCTTCAGCCCGATGCTTTAGCGGCGGGCGGCGTGTAGGCACACCTCACCCCCGGCCTTCGGCCTCCCCCTCTCCGCGCGCGGAGAGGGGGACCGAGGGGGTGAGGTTGGCATGTCCCAGCCCGCAGGGCTTCGCTCCTTCAGCCCGATGCTTTAGCGTCGGGCGGACTCTCCCCTCGCCCACCACAAGAGGGCCAGGGTGAGGGACACCGCCCGCGTCCCCCTTTACGCGCGCGCACATCTCGTCTATAATGCCCCCGCAAGCGACTTCCCTACGAGAGGAGATGGAGTCATGGTCAAAATCATCACGGACACCACCGCCGGGCTGCCCGCGGAGATCGCGCGCCGCTACAACATCCCCGTCATCCCCCAGATCATCATCTTCGGCAAGGACTCGTACCGTGAGGGAGTGGAGATGGACAACGCCGCGTTCATGGCGCGGCTGGCCACATCCGCCGAACTCCCGAAGACCGCAGCGCCCCCGCCCGAACTCTTCGCGCAGGAGTTTCGGCGACTGGTCCCCACCGGCGAGCCGATCCTGTGCATCCACCCCTCGGCCGAGGTGAGCGGCACCGTGCGATCGGCCACCGTCGCCAAGGACGACTTCCCGGGCGCCGACATCCGCGTGATAGATTCGCGGGTCATCGCCAGCCCCCTGGCGACGATGGTAACGCTGGCGGCGCAATGGGCCGAGGCGGGCGTCGGCGCCGATGAGATAGAGGCGCGGATTCGGGACATGATCCCACGCTGCCGCATCTATTTCCTGGTGGACACGCTGGAGTACCTGGCGAAGGGCGGGCGAATCGGCGGGGCCACGGCGCTCCTCGGCAGCGTCCTGCAGATCAAGCCCATCCTCACGTTCCGCGATGGCAAGGTGGACCAGTTTGACAAGGAGCGGACCCACAAGCGCGCCCTGGCCCGCCTCAAGGACTTGGTATTGGATCAGTATCCGCGCAACGCCGAGGGCCATCTGTCGGTCATGCACGCGGGAGTGCCCGAACAGGCCCAGGCCCTGGCCGGCGACTTGGGCGCGGCGCTGGGCGCGCGGGAAGTCCCCATCCTGGACGTGCCGCCGGCCATCGTTACCCACGGCGGGCCGGGAATCCTGGGCGTGGGGTTCTTCGTGGCCTGACGGCGCGAGGGTTCGGACGATCGCAGACCCGCGAACATGCCGCGAGGCCGCCGGAGACTCGCAAGCCCTCGGCGGCCCCACATCGCATCGTTCGTCGTTCCGTCAGCGCCCTAGCGGATGGCGTAAGTTACCTGCACGCTCACGCTGATTTCGTACTCGCCCGGCTGGATCGGCGTGGCCCCGCCCAGGCCTTCGGCCTTGACGACGGAGTAATACACAGGGCCGGGCGTCCCAATGACCTCGCTGATGGTGATCACCTCACCCACGCCGACGCCGCCCAGCGAGGCCAGGGCCTTGGCGCGCGCCGCCGCATCGGCCATGGCCTTCTCGCGGGCCTGAGCCTCCAACTCGGCGGTGCTCTCCACGCCGAAGTACACGCCGTACACGTTGTTGGCCCCCGCAGCCACGGCCTGGTCCAGGATGTCGCCCAACCGTGCGATGTCGCGGATGGTCAGGCTGACCTGATTGGACACGCGGTACACGACGGTGTATTCCTCTTTGCCCGCAGCCGGCATGACGACAGGCCGCTGCTCTGTGTAGATGCTGAAGTTGCTGGTCTGGATGTCCTTGTCGGCGATGCCCAGGGCTTTGACCTTTTCCAGCAGCGCGCTCATCCTGGCGCGGTTTGCTTCCAGCGCCTCCTGGGCCGACGGCGCAGAGGTCTCCACGCCCACGTTGATGTGGGCCACCGTCGGCGCTCCGCTGGCCTTGCCCTGGCCGACAACGGTGATGGTCCGGACGGGTTGCTGTTGTGCGCCCGCCTGCGACGCGCCAGCCGAGCCGCACGCGCTCAGCACCAACGCGCCAACGAGCAGGAGCATCCCCGCGATGACGAACTTGTGCTTCCTCATGGTCTTCTCCTCGCTTCCGTTTCTGTGTGATAGTGCAACGTCTAGACGCGCAGGCGCGCAGAAAGGTTCCTACGCGGGCATAGAAAAAGAGGGTTCCTTGGGGAACCCTCTGAAATTTCGGGGCCTCTCGCCGGCCCGTGGGAGAGGTGGCGGGTTTGCGGTTCTGGCCGCTTGCCGGCTGCCGAGGCCCGCTGTTCGGTTGGGGGCACCGGTGCGCTGGGTGCCCTGCGGAGGATAGCGATTCCGGACTCGTCGGTCCGGCTGCCACGTGGGTGCTGCGCCTGGCGGAGTGCGCTGGGACGCTTCACGCACTCCAAAACAGTAAGACGGGATAATTCTTGTGAATGATCGGCAATGATACCGTGCTGGTCTCGCTCGCGTTTTCCACTGCCATTATAGGACAGAATTGCCCTCGCGAGCGTGAAAGTGAAGTAAAGGAGACGTGAAAGTCCCGTGAGCGAGTGGGAAAGCGGCCCGCTAGCCCGTTACCGTATACCCGTGGCGCGACACCGTGCGGATATAGATCGGCTCGGCGGGGTCAGGCTCAATCTTGGCGCGGATGTTGCGGATGTGGGCGCGGACCAGGTCGGTGCTGCCGGCTCCCGCAGGGTAGCCCCAGACCTCTCGCAACAGACGCTCGGATGTGAACACCACGCCAGGGTGCTTCATAAGGTGCTGCATGAGTTGAAACTCCACCGGCGTGAGCAGCGCCTGGCGGTCGCCCGCATCAAGGGTGAACGTGTTGAGGTGGAGCGCCAACCGCCCCACGCGCAACACGTCGGCCTCTGCGGGAGCGGGACGGACACGCCGCAACAGGGCGCGGACGCGCAGGGACAGTTCGCGCAGGTCAAACGGCTTGGGCAGGTAGTCGTCGGCCCCGGCCTCAAACCCGCGGATGCGGTCCTCCACCGATTCACGACTGGTCAGAAACAGAACGGGCAGGCCCGCCAACTCGGGCTGCTCGCGCATGCGGCGACACAGTTCCAGCCCGTCCATCTTGGGCATGATCACGTCCAGGATGGCGATATCTGGCTCCCAGGCGAGGGCGACCTTGAGTGCCTCCTCGCCGTCCCGCGCGGTGATGACCTCGTACCCCTCGGATTCCAGACGGCGCCGGATGACGTCCAGTATGGATCGCTCGTCGTCCACCGCCAGGATACGCGTGCGGCGGAGGGGAGACGGCGCTGTCCATTGTGTTGGCCCTGTCACTGCGGCCTCCTTGCTTGCCACGTTTTGGATGGGCGGTGGCGCTACGAGTGCTACATCTGCATTATACACGCAAATGTCGTGTTGCGCAATGGTTTTGGACAAATTGGGACTATTTTCCTATAGG
>JACIWU010000141.1 GCA_014360805.1 Chloroflexota bacterium | reverse complement strand
CTGACCTCCTTGGCAAAATGCCATAAGTTGTATGCGGATAGGGTGGAACACCCCACTAACCCGCGATTGTACAACAAGGTCGTCAGCCCTTCCATTTTATCTACCGGCAAACCCCACCCCGCGCCGCCCAGGGTGGGGGATGCCCCTACAACCCCATGTCGTCCAGGTCCAGCACCTGCCGCACCTTGCGGGCCAGGGCCGCCGCCGTGAACGGCTTCTGCAGGAACGCAACCCCCGGCTTCAGGATGCCCTTGCGCACGATAGCGTTGTCGGTGTATCCCGACACGAATAGCGTCTTGATTCCGGGGCGCACGGCGGCCAGCCGCTCGCTGAGTTCCTGCCCGTTCATCTGCGGCATCACCACATCGGTTACCAGGAGGTGAATCTCGCCGGCGTACTCGTCCGCCACGCGCAGCGCGTGCTCGCCGTCCATCGCCTCCAGCACGCGATACCCCTGCTCCCTCAGCGTCCGCGTGAGGATGTCCCGCACCATCGCCTCGTCTTCCACCACCAGCACCGTCTCTGTGCCGCCTGGGATGAATCCCTCTTCGTCGCGACGTGGCAGCCGTTCGGCCTCGGCCTCCACCGCCGGCAGGTAGATTCTGAACGTGGTGCCCTTGCCCGGCTCCGAGTCGCAGTAGATGTTGCCGCCATGCTGCTTCACGATGCCGTACACGGTCGCCAGGCCCAGGCCGGTGCCCTTGCCCGGCTCCTTCGTCGTGAAGAATGGCTCAAACAGGTGCGCCTTCACCTCGTCGGTCATGCCCACGCCGGTATCGGTAACGGCAAGCATCACATAGTCGCCCGGCTCCATGCCCGGATGTCGGTGGGCATACTCCGCGCCCAGCGCCGCGTTCGCCGTCTCAACGATGAGTTTGCCGCCGTCGGGCATGGCGTCGCGGGCGTTGACGGCAAGGTTGACGATGACCTGCTCTATCTGGCCGGGATCGACCTTCACTCGGGCCAGGCCCTCGCCCAGGATGGTTACCAGTTCCACGTCCTCGCCGATAAGTCGCCGCAGCATCTTGTCCAGGTTCAGGATCAGGTCGTTGAGGTTGATGACGCGCTGCTCAATGATTTGGCGGCGCGAGAAGGCCAGCAGTTGGCGGGTCAGGTTGGCGGCGCGCTGGGCCGATTGGATCACCTGCTCCACGTCCGCATGCACGGGGTCGCCCGGGGGCAGGGCCTCCAGCGCGAAGGTGGCGTAGCCTGTGATGGCGGTGAGGATGTTGTTGAAGTCGTGGGCGATGCCGCCGGCCAGCCGCCCCACCACCTCCATCTTCTGCGCCTGCAGCAGCCGCTCCTCCATCTGCTTGCGCTCGGTGGTATCGCGGATGATCACCTGCACCGCCGGCGCGCCCTCCCACTCAATCGGCACCGAGCACACGTCCGCGTAGAACTCGGTCCCGTCCAGGCGAAGGAGTTTCTCCTCAATCAGCGGCTGGGGCTCCCGCTCCTCCTGCCCCCGCATCATCCGTTCCCGAACCATTTCGTGGAATTCCGGCGCTACAAAGTCCAGCACCTGCTTGCCGATGAGGTCATCGGGGCTTTGCGCGCCGAACATCTCCGCCGCGGCGCGGTTGGCGAACAGGATTTCCCCGTACCGATGAACCCACATGCCATCGGGCGACAGGTTCACCAGCGACCGATAGCGCTGCTCACTCTCGCGCAGGGCCTGCTCGGCGCGCTTGCGCTCGGTGATGTCGCGCACCACGCACAACAGGCAGGCGCGCCCCGCAACATGGATGATCTCGGCGGTGAGCAGGCCCACGAACTCTGTCCCGTCCTTTTTTCGGAACCACACCTCTTCGTTGCGCACGGCCTCGCCCTGGGCCAGTCGCCGCATCACCTCGCGTCGCTGGTCCGGTTCGCACCACAGACGCAGGTCCTCGCCCGTCTTGCCGATGACCTCGTCGCGGGCGTAGCCGGTCGCCTGGAGAAAGCCGTCGTTCACATCCGGATAGACGCCGGTGTCCATGTCGGCGATGGTGATGAGGTCCGCGGAACTGTGGAACACGGCGCGGAGTTGGGCCTCGCTGTCGCGCAGGGCGGCCTCGGCCTGGCGGCGCTCGCTGATGTCGTCAAAGATGGCCACGATTTCTCCTGAGGGGAGTTTGTACACATGATTCTCGGCCCAAAAGGCGAGGCGGTCGTCCACGTATCGGGCAGCGGCGTGGCGCTCGGGCGCGCCGGTCTTCCACACGCGCCGGAACACATCCAGCAGGCCAAAATCGCGTACACCGGGAAAGACCTCCGTAACAGGGCGGCCTATCGCGTCCTCGCGCTTCACGCGGGTGATGCGGACCGCCGCGTCGTTGAGGTCGCGGATGATGAAATCCGCGCCATCGGGCAGGGCCTCATAGACGGCTACGCCGCTGCTCATGCGTGCAAAGAGTTCGCGGAACCGCGCCTCGCTCGCCCGAAGCGCATCCAGGGCCGCCTGCCGGTCGGCCTCGGCGCGCTGGCGCCGCTCGCGGTTGGTCAGAAGCCAGCCCATGAGCGCAGTAGCCACAGGGTAGATAAGCATGACCGGCAGAGCGATGGCGGGCAGAACCTGAAGATGCAGCGGCCACGGCAGTGTAAACATGCACAGCAGCATCGCAACGTGCACGACCACACCGAACAGGTAGAGTTCCCGGCGGCGCATCTCGTGCACAGTCCTGCGCCGCACGCGCGGCCACAGGACACCGATAGCCCCCGATACGACGATCACGATGACGCCGGTCAACGCGCCCGCGCCACCCTGGTACAGCCGAAAGGCCGCGGCGACCAGCGCCGCCACCGCCGTGGGAAACAGTCCGAAGAAAAGGCCCGACAGCGACAGCAGCACCGAGCGCGTGTCAAAGATCACGCCCGGGGCGAACTGCCACGGGTTGAGCATGATGACCACGCACATGCCGCCCAGGGCGAGACCGGTGGCCGCCTGCCGAAGAGAGGGTCTACCGCGCGGGCGGCCGAACCCCGGCAGATCGTAGAGCACGCCAAGCGCCAAGAGTAATGCCGCATTGTTGACCAACCCGAGGATAGCCGAAGGCAGCATAGTTCCCCCTCCGCCACTGCCGCTCTCCCATCGGCAGGCCAAACAGGTGTGGTGTGTGCCCATATTGTACACGAAAGATAACAATCCTGTCAATGGCTTCCATCCATGAATAGGCATGTATTTCTGCAAAAACTTATCAGGCCGATGAGCGGCAGCATGAAACGCAAAGAGGGTAGGGCAGGTTTTCGTACCTGCCTCTGCTTTCGGCGGCTATGGAAAGCCGCCCTACGTGTCTACATTCGCGCGGATTCGCGCGATTCGCGTTTACAACTCCCAACGTGCGACGCACCTCGGAGGTGCATCGCACGTTCTCCACGCACGTTCCCCATTCGCGTGGATTCGCGTCATTCGTGGTTACAACTCCCCACGTGCGGCTCCCCACTGCTTTCGGCGGCTATGGAAAGCCGCCCTACGTGTCTACATTCGCGCGGATTCGCGCCGCTCGTGGATGCGGCGGCGCCCGTTTTT
>JACIWU010000140.1 GCA_014360805.1 Chloroflexota bacterium | reverse complement strand
ACTTCCGGAAGTGCGTCGCACCTCGGATCCGCATCCCCCATTCGCATGGATTCGCGCTATTCGCGGTTAGCGGCTGCACGCAAGGGCCGGCATGGGAACCTGCCCTGCCCCTCCTGCCCACGCCTCGCCGATGAAGCGTTGTTCGTGCATGACGTGTACACTACCACCGCCGCTTTGACGCATCTCTCGCCCTGTGCTACACTTCCGCCAGACCGATACGACGCGAGGAATAGCCATGCAGTTCAGCGAGTTCATCGCGCGGCTCGTCCATCGGCAGGCCCTGGACGAACGCGAAGCGGAGCAAGCCCTCACCCAGGTGCTGGAAGGCGACACCACGCCCGCCCAGACGGCGGCATTCCTCGTCGCCCTGCGGATGAAGGGCGAGACCATTGCGGAGATGACCGGCTTCGCGCGAGCCATGCGCAGCAAGGTCATCCCCGTGCGCACGCGCCGCCGCGACCTGGTGGACATCAGCGGGACCGGCGGCGACTACGCCCGCACCTTCAACATCTCCACCACGGCGGCCTTTGTCGCGGCGGGTGCCGGCGCGGCCGTCGCCAAGCATGTGGACCGCTCGGTGTCCAGCCGATGCAGCAGCGCCGACCTGCTG
Organism: Chloroflexota bacterium; assembly: GCA_014360805.1. Lineage (NCBI taxonomy): Bacteria > Bacillati > Chloroflexota > Chloroflexota bacterium. The sequence continues at coordinate 2,916 of JACIWU010000140.1, read as the reverse complement.
GAGCACCTGGGCATCTGCCTGACGCTGGACCCCGAACAGATCGCCCGCTGTATTGACGAGTTGGGCATCGGGTTCCTGTATGCGCCGCGCCTGCATCCATCGCTGAAGTACGTGGCCGAGGCCCGCCGCGACCTGGGCATCCAGACGGTCTTTGACATCCTGGCCCCGCTCACCAACCCCGCCGGCGCCGAGGCACGCGTCTTGGGCGTGTACGCGGGCTCGCTCACCGAACTCCTGGCGGGCGTGCTGCGCGTCCTGGGTGCGGCTTCCGCCTACGTGGTGTACGGCGCGGACGGCATGGACGAATTCTCCACGACCGGCGTCAACAAGGTCAGCCATCTGGAAGGCGGCACCATCACCACCTTCGCGCTGGACTCGCTGGAGTTTGACTTGCCCAGGGCATCGCTCCACGAACTGGCAGGCGGCAGCACCGACGAGAACGTCGCCATCACGCAGGCTATCCTTTCGGGCGAGCGCGGCGCGCGGCGGGACATCGTCGTGCTCAACGCTGGCGTGGCGCTGGTGGCCGCAGGACTCGCCCTGGACCTGCGCGAGGGCATCCAGCAGGCCGAAGCCGCCATTGACTCCCGCGCCGCCTGGCGCAAACTTCAGGAACTCGGCGCGCTCACCCAGAAACTCAAGGAAGACTGACCGGCGCCTCGCCGCGCCTATCACCCACTCGGAGGAGGACCCCCCCATGAGATATCGCCCGTTTGGCAACACCGGAGCCACCGTCAGCGCCCTGGGTTTCGGCGCCATGCGCCTGCCCATGACCCCCGACGGCGAGCACGTGGACGAGGACCGCGCCATTCCCGTCATTCAGCGCGCGCTGGAACTAGGCATCAACTACCTGGACACGGCACCCTACTACTGCAAGGGCGAGAGCGAAATCGTGCTCGGCAAGGCCATCAAGGGCTGGCGCGACCGCGTGTATATCTCCACCAAGAACCCGCTGGACAACCCCGACCCCGGCGAGTTCCGCGCGTGGCTGGAAAAATCGCTCCGCAAACTGGATGTGGACTACATTGACTTCTACCACATGTGGGGCATGAACAAGGTCAAGTACGAGACGATGGTCGCCACGCCCGGCGGCCGCCTGGACGAGGCCCGCAAGGCCAAGGAGGAGGGCCTCATCCGCCACATCAGTTTCTCGTTCCACGACACGCCCGAGGTCTTGGAGCGGTTCATTGACACCGGCTACTTTGAAAGCATGACCGTCCAGTACAACTTGCTGGACCGGGCGAACGAAGCGGCTATTGCTCGTGCGGCCGCGCGCGGCATGGGCGTCGTCATCATGGGGCCGGTGGGCGGCGGTCGTCTGGCCGAAACCTCACCCGAGATCCGCAAACTCCTGCCGAACGGCGTGTCGGGAAGCCCCGAACTGGCCCTGCGCTTCGTCCTGTCGCATCCGGGCGTCCACGTGGCGCTGTCGGGCATGAGCACGATCCAGATGGTGGAGGAGAACGCCGCCACCGCATCCCGCGAGGAGCCATTGAGCGCAAACGAGCGCCAGGCCATCGCCCAGACCATGGATCAACTGGCCGCGCTGGCCAACCTGTACTGCACGGGCTGCGGCTACTGCATGCCCTGCCCCAACGACGTGAACATCCCCGAGAACTTCAAGTACATGAACTACTACCGGGTGTACGGGTTGGCCGAGTATGCGCGGCAGGCGTATGCCCAACTTGGCAGCCCGGGGAACTGGATCAAGGGCCTCAAGGCCGATGCGTGCATCCAGTGCGGCGAGTGCGAACCCAAGTGCCCGCAGCATATCCCGATCATCAAGCAACTGGAGGAGGTGGCAGAAGTTCTCGGCGGCAAGACCCGCTAGACCGCTTGCTCCCTACTCTCGGAGGCCACCCATGAACCGAAGACACTTCATCCGCGCGGCCCTTGTGGCGGGCGCTGCCTCGGTGCTGCGCGCCTGCCTGGGCATCCGCGTGGAGATCACGCCGCCCCCGACCATCGCAACGCCATCGGCGGGCGCTCCTGTCCCGTCGCCATCGCCCGCGCCGCCCACCGTTGCGCCCACGGCCGGCCCGAAGATGCTGGGCAACGAGAACCGCGAAGGGTTCTTCATCCGCTACTACCGCGCCTTTCCTGCCCCCGACCGCAATGCCTGGCGGCTGCGCGTGCAGGGGATGGTGGAGAACCCGGGGGAGTTTGATTATCCGACAGTACTGGGCTGGCCCAGCGTAGCCCAGGTTTCCCGCATGAAGTGCGTGGAGTGCTGGTCGGCCAAGGCCAAGTGGGAAGGGTTCACCTACGACACACTGGCCGCCATCGTCAAGCCCCTGCCCACGGCGACGCACGTGCGGTTTGACTGCGCCGACGAGTACTGGGAGGTGGTCTCCATTGAGGAACTCCGTGCGCCGCGCGTGCTGTTCGTCCTGAAGATGAACGACGAACTCCTGCCCGACGAGTACGGATCGCCCCTGCGGATGATCTTGCCGTCCAAGTACGGCTACAAGGGCGCGAAAGCGGTGCACACGCTGACGTTCACGGACAAGGACGGGCCGGGCTACTGGTCGTATGTGGGGCCGTACTCCATCAGCGGGGACATTGAGCCGGGGATGGATCACCCGCTGGATTTGGGGGGCGGGGCGCGGCCCATCTCCGGCGGCGAGATCACCGACTACTGATGCTGCGCCCGCGGGGGTGTGAACCCCTCACATCCCCCGCCCCCCCTTCTCGCCCCGCAGGCGGGGCGAGAAGGGGGAGTGGGCGCGCGCCGTTCCCTCTCCCGCCGCGGGAGAGGGCGAGGGTGAGGGGCGCCGTACGGGGGCGTTCGGATCGCGAAGGACACGAAAGGGCGCGAAAGGCACGAAAGTCGCGGGCGCGCATCGCCGCGCGGGGCTAAACCCCCGCGCTGAGCGAACCAAGCCCCTTCGGGGCTGGGAATAGCCCGCAGGGCTT
>JACIWU010000139.1 GCA_014360805.1 Chloroflexota bacterium | reverse complement strand
GGGGCTTGGTTCGTTCAGCGCGGGGGTTTAGCCCCGCGCGGCATTCCCGCGTGTGTGTCGTTCACCCAGGCCCGCCGGACGCTGAAGCATCGGGCTGAGGGGGCGAAGCCCTGCGGGCTGGGGGTAGCCCCGGAGGGGCTTGGTTCGTTCAGCGCGGGGGTTTAGCCCCGCGCGGCCGTGCAGCGCCCCTCGGGCTATACGGGCGCGCAACCCAGGCCCCTGACGGCTCAAGTCGCCAGGGGCCTGGGTCCGGAGGGCTCAAATCCCCAGCACCTGACGCGCGATGACCAGGCGCTGAATCTCGCTGGTTCCCTCGCCGATGGTGCACAGGCGCTGGTCGCGGTAAATGCGCTCCACGTCGTAGTCCTTGGTGTACCCGTACCCGCCGTGAATCTGCAGGGACTTGAACGCGGCGCGTTCGGCCACCTCCGAGGCGTACAGTTTCGCCATGGCGGCCTCTTTGGTGAAGCGCACGCCCTTGTCCTTCAGCCATGCGGCGCGGTACACCAGGAGCCGGGCCGCGTCAATCTCCGTGGCCATGTCGGCGATCATCCACTGAATGGCCTGGAAGTTGGCGATGGGCTGGCCGAACTGCACGCGCTGTTTGGAGTACGCCACAGCGTTCTCAAAAGCGGCCTGGGCCAGGCCCAGCGCCATGGCGCCGATGGAGATGCGCCCGCCGTCCAGCGTGATGAGGAACTGCTTCAGCCCCTCGCCGGGCTTGCCCAGGATGTTCTCCTTGGGCACGCGGCAGTCCTCAAAGAAGAGTTGCGAGGTTACGGAACCCCGCAGGCCCATCTTCTCTTCGTTGCGGCCTGCGCGGAAGCCGGGCGAGGTCTTCTCCACGATGAGGTTGGAGATGCCGCGGCTGCCGGCGGCGGGGTCCGTCCGCGCGGCGACGATGATGACGTCGGCGATGGACCCCGACGTGATGAACACCTTCTGGCCGTTGATGACCCATTCGTCGCCCTTGAGGACGGCGGTGGTCTGGATGGCCGAGGCATCGGAACCTGCGTTGGGTTCGGTCAGCCCGAAGGCGCCGAGTTTCTCGCCGCTGGCGAGGGGTGTGAGGTACTTCTTCTTTTGCTCCTCGGTGCCGAAGTACACGAAGGGCATGCAGGCCAGCGAGGTGTGGGCGGCCAGGGTGATGCCGGTGGAGCCGCAAACGCGGGAAATCTCCTCCACTGCGATGGCGTAACTCACGTAGTCGGAGCCTGCGCCGCCGTACTCCTCGGGCACCGGCAGGCCCATCATCCCCATGGCGGCCATCTTGCGGATGGTGGCCCACGGGAATTGTTCCGTGGCGTCGGTCTCGCGGGCGATGGGCCGGATCTCCTTCTCGGCGAAGTCGCGCACCGCCTTCTGGAACATCTTCTGTTCTTCGTTCAGTTCAAAGTCCACGAGCGCCTCCTCGTCAGAGCGGAAGCCGAAATGCCGTGCATGCGCCTAAATCGGCTCAAACCAGACGTCGTTCGGCGTCCAATCTACCAGTCGGCGGAAACGCGCCCGCACCGGCATACCGATATAGACTTCTTCGGGCTTGCAGCCCTTGATGCGGGTGAGAAAGACGGTGTCTATCCCCGGAAGTTCCACGTAGGCCAGGACGAACGGCACTTCGTGCAGGAACGCTTCGGCAGAGAAATGGAGCACCGAGAAGGTGTGCACCTTGCCCTCTTGGGGGGCTTCAAACCATTCGGTTTTCGCGCCGCACTTCCCGCAGTCTCGGCGCGGCGGGAGCCAGGTTGCGCCGCATTTGGGGCACCGAGTTGCCAGGAGTTTCTTCTCCTTCAGGCCGAGGAAGAAATCGCTAACCTCGCCGTAGGAGTGGATGTAGTCAATCTCGTAGTGCCGCCCCACCTGAAGCGGCTTTACGCCATATACGTGTGTCATGGTCTTCCTCCTCTACGGCCGCTCAAAGATGTTCACGGTGATATAGGTGCCGGTGCCGGCGTGGCTGTGGCAGAGGCCGCGCTTGGCCCCCTTCACCTGGATGCGCCAGCCCTCGCTGCCCAGGCCCCTGTCGCTGCAGTGCTTGTCCATGGCCTCCTGCAGTTGCCAGAGGGTGAACACGCCCTGCATGATGCCCGTCGCTCCGACGGGGTGTCCGCAGGCAATGAGCCCGCCCGACGGATTGACGGGCAGTTGGCCTCCCACGTAGGGGCCGCCTTCATCTACCCACTTGCCACCCTCGCCGTACAGGCAGAACCCCAGGTCTTCGTAGGTCTGGAGTTCGCTGGAGGCGTAGGCATCGTGGACCTCGGCGAAGTCAATCTCGTGCAGCGGGTCCTTGATGCCGGCCATCTTGTAGGCCTGGCGGGCGGCCTCGCGCGCGCCACGGAACGAGTGCACGCCTGGCCAGCGCCCCTTCAGGTAGTCGTACTTCTTCGGATCCTCGCCCGGCAGGGGAATCACGTCCCCGCGCGGCCGGTCGCCGAGGCGCATGGTGTCTGTCCCGCATCCCACGCCTGTGATCACGGCGTAGTCGCCTTTGGGGCGGAGTTTCTTCGCCCACTCCTCGGTGCAGAGGATCAGGCACGCAGCGCCGTCGCTCATGACGCAGACCATGGGGCGCGTGAGCGGCGTGGAGATTATGGGCGCGTTGAGCACCTCTTCAATCGTCCAGCGCTGGTGCTTCTGCGCCCAGCGGTTGTGAAACGCGTTGTCGTAGTTCTTGACGGCGATCTTGGCCAGTTGTTCGGGCGTGGTGCCGAACTCGTGCATGTGGCGCATCGCCATCGTGGCGTAGTAGCCCGAGTAGAAACCGCCAACGGGATAGTCAAAGTCGGTGTCCGATGCCAGGGCGATGAACTCGTTGCCCTTGGCGGTGTTCACTTCCGACATCTTCTCAAATCCGTAGACCAGGCACACGTCGGACAGGCCAGAGGCCACGTCCATGTAGCCTGCACGGATGCCCAGGCCGCCGGTGGCTCCGCCGCCCTCTATGCGCATGCTGGGCCTTGGGCACATGGCGAGATAGTCCTGGGTCAGCGAGTCAAAGAGGAGTTGCGCGTTGAAGTGGTCGGAGAAGTAGGTGCAGATGGTGCTCTGGATATCCTTGAGGTCTAGTCGGCCATCCAGGTCGTTCATCGCGTAGTCAAAGGCGTCCTTGACCATGGCCTCCTGGGTGTTGAGGTTGGCTTTGGCGAACTTGGTGATTCCCCCTGAGACGACACAAACTTTCCGCATGGTTGCCTCCTTTGTGAATGAACTAGAGCGCAGGTTCCCTACGGAATTCGTGTGGGCGAGTCCTCACCTCCTTGACATAAAATTCGCTTGCAGCCCGAGTTGCAGCGCGGGCGGCGAGTCCAGCGCGCTTCGGGCGCGACCAGGGACAGAGTACGTGCGTGCATTGGGGCTGCGATGCGTGCTGTAGGGGTATCCCCATTGATCGTTTACAGGAACCCCATCGCTCCTGGCGGATACCTGGAGGCCGTCTCGGCGATGTTGCGTCGCGCGAGACGTTGCGCCTCCGTGAATCATTATAGCATAGGATGCGTGCCTGTCAAGGGGTTTGGGCGCTTGCTTCTGCGAAGTCGTCG
>JACIWU010000138.1 GCA_014360805.1 Chloroflexota bacterium | reverse complement strand
GGACAAGCCCGGCCTACACGATGAGATTTTGGGCCTGGAGTACATAGACAAAGTCGTCAACATAGACCAATCGCCCATCGGGCGGACGCCGCGCTCCAACCCGGCCACCTACACCAACGTCTTCACGGCCATCCGCGACTTGTACGCCTCGCTGCCCGAGGCCAAGATGCGCGGATACGCCCCCGGGCGGTTCTCGTTCAACGTCAAGGGCGGCCGCTGCGAGGCGTGCCGCGGCGATGGCATCATCCGCATTGAGATGCAGTTCCTGCCCGACGTGTACGTGCCGTGCGAGGTGTGCCACGGAAAACGGTACAATCGCGAGGCGCTGGAGATTCGCTACAAGGGCAAGTCCATCGCCGACGTGCTGGACATGACGGTGGACGAGGCGCTGGAGTTCTTCAAGAACCTGCCCAAAATCCGCAACAAACTGAAAACGCTGCACGACGTGGGGCTGGGGTACATTCGGCTGGGCCAGCCCGCCACCACCCTGTCGGGCGGCGAGGCGCAGCGGGTGAAACTGTCGCGGGAACTGTCGCGCGCGGCCACGGGGCGCACGCTGTATATCCTGGACGAGCCGACCACGGGCCTGCATTTCGCCGACATTGAGCGGCTGCTGCGCGTGCTGAGCCTGCTGGTGGATGCCGGCAACAGCGTCATCGTCATTGAGCACAACCTGGATGTCATCAAGACGGCGGACTGGATCATAGACCTGGGGCCCGAAGGCGGCGAGAAGGGCGGCTACGTGGTGGCGCAGGGCACGCCCGAAGAGGTGAGCCGCGTCCGCGGGTCCTACACCGGCGAATTCGTGCGCAGAATCCTGGAGCGCGAGGGCGAAGCACGGCGCGTCCCGGCGCTGGCAGAGGAGGGGAGCAGGAGATGAGCGATCCGCAGTACGATGTCATCATCGTCGGGGCAGGCCCGGCAGGGATGTTCGCGGCGCTGGAACTGTCGCAGCACAGCGACATGAAAATCCTTATCGTGGACAAGGGGCCGGCGCTGGAAAAACGCACGTGCCCGTCCTTCGTCAACGGCGGCAAGTGCCTGGAATGCAAACCGTGCAGGCTGGTCTCGGGCTGGGGCGGCGCGGGCGCCTTCTCCGATGGCAAACTGACCCTCTCGCCCGATGTAGGCGGTCAACTGCCTGATATCCTAGGCCGCGCCATTACCGAGGAACTGATCCGCGACGTAGACCAGACCTGGATGCGGTTCGGCGCGCCCGAGAAGGTGTACGGAACCGACCAGGACGTGTACGAACGGCTGGCCAAGCAGGCGGCGAGGGCCGGCCTGCAACTGGTCTCGGCGCCCATCCGTCACCTGGGGAGCGACCGCGCGCAGGGCGTCGTGCGGGCCATCCGCGAGGAACTGGAGCGGCGCGGCGTGCACATTCGCCTGCGCACCGAGGTTCGGCGCCTCCTCACCGAGAACTCGCTGGCCGTCGGCGTCTCCACCACCAAGGGCGAGGACATCCTGGGCCGCTACGTCATCGTGGCGCCGGGCCGAGAGGGCGCACCCTGGCTCACGGAGCGGGCCAACGAACTGCAACTCGGCTTGCAGAACAATCCGGTGGATGTCGGCGTGCGCGTGGAGGTGCCCGCCACGGTGATGGCTCCCCTCACCGACCTGGTGTACGAGCCGAAACTCCTGTACTACACCAAAGCCTTTGACGACAAGGTGCGCACCTTCTGCGTGTGCCCGTATGGCGAGGTGGTTACCGAGTACGCGGGCGACGTGATCACCGTCAACGGCCACAGTTACGCCGACCGCCGCACGGCCAACACCAACTTCGCGCTCCTGGTGAGCAAATCGTTCACCGAGCCGTTCAAGGAGCCCATCGCCTACGGCAAGTACATCGCCAGCCTGGCCAACCTCCTCGGCGGCGGGATCATCGTCCAGCGCCTGGGCGACTTGGAACAGGGGCGGCGCTCCACGCCCGAACGGCTTAGCCGCAGCATCGTTACGCCCACCCTGCGCGACGCCAGCCCGGGCGACCTGGCGCTGGTCCTGCCCCATCGCTACGTCGTGGATTTGCTGGAGATGCTGAAGGCGATGGACGACTTCATCCCGGGCGTGTACTCGCGGCATACGCTCTTATACGGCGTGGAGGTGAAGTTCTACTCGTCGCGGCTGAAGTTGAGCGCGTGCCTGGAGACCGCCGTCAAGAACCTGTTCGCCGCCGGCGACGGCGCAGGCGTCACGCGCGGGCTGGTGCAAGCGTCGGCGTCGGGGGTGTGGGTGGCCCGCGAGATTCTGAGGCGAGGGTGAGATGCCCCTGTACTACGTCTGGAACATCGGCTGTCAGATGAACGCGGCCGACGCCCGCCGCGCCGAGGAGGGCCTGGAGGCCCTGGGGCTGCGGCGGGCCGCCCAGATTGAGCAGGCCGATGTCATCGTCCTCAACACCTGCGTGGTGCGCCAGAGCGCCGAGGACCGCGTCTGGGGGCGGCTGCGCTCGCTGAAGCCCATCAAGGCCAAGAACCCGCGCGCCTTCCTGGCGCTGATGGGCTGCGCCGTGGGCGACCCCGACGCGCTGGCGAGACAATTCCCCTATGTGGACGCCTTCATTCGGCCGTCGGACGTGGACGGGCTGCTGCGGGCCGTGGAACAGAGCGGGCTTGTCCCCGCGCCCCAATCCGCCGCCCCTCGCGATTCCGACCAGGGAAGCGGCGAAGAATCTGCCGTTGTGCCCGTGTCCGCCCCGTGCCCATCGGAGCGAAGCGAAGCGCCCCGAACCGCGCGCGCGGAGCCTTCGCCCATCTCCCGCGGCATCACCGCCATCTATGGGTGCAATCATCGCTGCACGTACTGCATCGTGCGCCTGCGCCGAGGCGAGGAGACAAGCCGCCCCGTGGCCGACATCGTGCGCGAAGCCGAACAGGCCGCCGAGCGCGGCGCGCGCGAAATCGTCCTGCTGGGCCAGAACGTGGACGCCTACGGGCGCGACCTGGTGCCGCCCCTGGATTTGGCCGACCTCCTCCGCGCCGTCCACGATGTGGAGGGAATCTGGCGCATCCGATTCCTGACCTCGCACCCTGGCGACCTGTCGTCGCACGTCATCCAGGCCGTGCGCGACCTGCCCAAGGTCTGCGAGCACTTTGAGTTGCCCGTGCAGTCGGGCGACGACGGCGTGCTGCGGCGCATGGGGCGCACCTACACGGCCCAGCAGTACCGCGACCTGGTGCGGGCCATCCGCGACGCGGTGCCCGGCGCGGCCATCGCCACCGATGTCATCGTCGGCTTCCCGGGCGAAACCGACGAGGCGTTCCAGAACACCTACCGCCTGCTGGAGGAGATACGGTTTGACGCCGTGCACGTGGCCGCCTACTCGGTGCGGCCCGGCACGCCTGCCGAGCGTCTGCCCGACGACGTGCCGCCCGACGAGAAGGAGCGCCGCCGCAAAGCCGTGGACGACCTCCAGAAGCGCATCGTCGGCGAAATCAATCAGGCCCTCGTCGGACGGGCGGTGGAGGTGCTGGTGGAGGGGCAGAAGAAAGGGCGCTGGTTCGGCCGCACCCGCACCAACAAACTGGTGTTCTTTGACAGCCCCCTCGATTGGCGGGGCCGCCTGGCGTGGGTGCGCATCACCTGGGCCGGGCCGTGGTCGCTGGTGGGCGAGGTCAGCCCCACAGCAGTGAAGTAGGGCGGCTTCCCACAGCATCCCCTAGGTGCGACGCACTTCCGGAAGTGCT
>JACIWU010000137.1 GCA_014360805.1 Chloroflexota bacterium | reverse complement strand
GTCGCCCCTACGGGCGAACCCGCGCCCGCAGGGCTTCGCCCTTTCAGCCCGATGCTTCAGCGTCGGGAGGACGCGCGCATCACCCCCGGCCCTCGGCGTCCCCCGCGGTGAAACCTACACCCGCGGCCCATCTTGCCCGAAACGCCCTTCCGTGATACCATATCCAAACGGAGGGCTTTATGCGTCGCCTGTATCAGGGCCTCGTGGCATTGGGGCTGGTGGGTCTCACCGCGCTGGCGGTGGTGTTGGGGCTGTCGGTGTGGTGGCCGCAGGTTGGCCGCGCCCCCACGCTGCCCCCGCCACCCGTTGCGGCCAGTGCCACGCCCACCGCGCCAGGATACGAACTGACCCTGCCCAACGTGTCGGTGCCGGCGGCCACGACCACTCCGACCATCGCGCTGGCGCAGGTCGCCCTGCCGACGACGCCCCCCGCCCCCGCAGAGCCGCCCCCCGCACCGACGCCCGCCCCGACGCAGGCCCCCACCTCGGCGCTGGCCTTCAGCGCGGCCACCGGCCAGTGCGCGGGCATCGTTACGCGGACCGGCGCGCAACTCACGCTGGACGGCAGGCCCTTCCGCTTCCTGGGCACCAACTCGGCCTACCTCATGGAGTCCTACTTCCCCGAAGCCGAGATCGCGCCCATCCTGGCGTTCATCGGCGAGACGTTCCCCAACGCCGTGCTGCGGCTATGGGTGCTGCCGGGATGGGATTTGGATCGCCTCGGGCGCGTGCTGGATGCGGGGGCCAGGTACGGCGTGCGATTCCTTATCACGCTGGACGACTACTATCGCGGCAAGAGCGAACACTGGTTCCAGAGCACGTTCCGCATGGAGTACTTGCCCCACGTCAAGGCCGTGGTGGAGCGGTTCCGCGACCATCCGGCTGTGATGGGGTGGGAACTGATGAACGAGCCCACGTGCGGGCCGGAGGGGTTCTCGCAGGGGTGTCTGGACGCCGAATTCGGCTGGGTCAAGGAGACGTCGGAGGCCATCAAGGCGCTGGATCCGTGCCGGCCCGTGTCGGTGGGGACGACGGGCTACCTGTGGGGGTCGGTCCCCGACCGCGACAACTTCCGCCGCATGCACGCGCTCCCGTCGGTGGACCTGGTGAGCATCCACAAGCAGGTGGGGTCGGAGGAAAAGGACATCGTGGATTTGGCGCGGGAACTGGGCAAGCCGTGGTTCTTCGGCGAGGTGTACTACCGCGTGTACGACGACGGGTGCCGGCCCATCCGCGCCGAGATGCTGGACGAGCGAGCCGATGCCGTGGCCGCCGACATCCGCAAGAGTCTGGATTCGGGAGCCAGCGGCTACCTGCTGTGGCAGTACGCGGCCGGGCCGGTGGACATGGGCGGGCGAATTCAGTGGTTCTGCGGATGGTACGAATACTTCCGCGACGACCCCACCCACGCACGCATCCGCGCCACGGATTGGGGGCTGGAGCCATAGCCGCCTGCCGCTGGAGCGACTTCTGTCTCGGGCGCAAGCCCGGTTTGATACCGCCTATCGCTCAGAGCCTTTGGAGGGTGAACAATGTCAAAGGTGGACTCTTCTGCCCGCGTTAGGGTTTCGGTTGTGCAGGCCGCGCCCATCCTGTTTGACCGCGATGGCTCGGTGGAGAAGGCCTGCCGCCTGACCGCTGAGGCTGCTGCCCAGGGCGCACAACTGGTCCTGTTCCCCGAGGCATTCATCCCCGCCTATCCGCGTGGGCTGAGCTTCGGCACCGTTGTCGGAGACCGTACACCCCAAGGCCGGCAGACATGGGAGCGGTACTGGGTGAACGCCGTGGACGTGCCCGGCCCGGCCACCGACGCACTGGGCGAGGCCGCGCGGAGTGCCGGGGTGTACCTGGCGATCGGTGTTGTGGAACGCGATGCGCAATTCAGCCGTGGTACCCTCTACTGCACTTTGCTCTACTTCGGCCCCGACGGCCGAGTACTGGGCAAGCATCGCAAACTGAAGCCGACCGCTGCGGAGCGTCTCATCTGGGGCGAAGGTGATGGGAGCACCCTCACCGTGATCCCGACACCCTTCGGTACCGTCGGCGGCCTCATTTGCTGGGAGAACTACATGCCCCTGGCCCGCATGGCGATGTATGCCAAAGGGGTGGACATCTACCTGGCTCCGACAGCCGATGCCCGCGAGCGGTGGGTTGCGACAATGCGGCATGTTGCCCTGGAAGGGCGTTGCTACGTGCTTGGGTGCAATCAGTACGTAACCAGGGCGATGTACCCACCGGACCTGCCCGGCGTAGCCGATCTGGAGGCGCAGCCGGAGGTGCTGTGTCGCGGCGGAAGTGTAATCGTGTCGCCGCTGGGCGATGTGCTGGCCGGGCCGCTCTGGGATGAGGAGGGCATGCTCGTAGCCGACCTGGACATGGCCGAGGTCGTGCGGGCGAAGTTTGATTTTGACGTGGTGGGCCACTACGCTCGCCCCGATGTGTTCCAACTGATCGTCAACGAACGGCCGCAGCCGCCTGCAACGTTTGAGTAGTCGGCGGCCACAACTGCTTGCATGCGCGGTGCGTTGTGTGCTAGAATGCAGCCGCGTTGCAATGCGATGGGGGCGTCATGGCCGAGACATTCCCGCGCCAATTCGGGCGCTACGAACTCCAGGGCGTGGTGTTGCGCGATGGGTTTGGCACCATCTATCGCGCCCACGATACGCACTACGACCGCGACGTGTGGGTTCGGGTGCTGGACGGCGACCTGGCGTCGGATCCCGCCACGTCGGAACAGTTTCGGCGCGCCGCCCGCCTGGCCGCCAGCCTCAGCCATCCCAACCTGCCGCTGGTGTACGAGGTGGGCGAGGCCGATGGGCTGCCGTTCCTCTCCTTCCGGCCGGCGGAGGGCGTTACCCTGTCCGACCGGTTGCGTGCCGAAAGCCCCATCTTCCCCCTGCGGGCGGCCTTCATCGTCAGCCAGATTGCCGACGCGCTCCAGTACCTGAACGAGCGCTGGTTGTCCCACGGCAACCTGCAAGATCGCAGCGTGTGGCTCAGCGACGACGACCAGGTAACGCTGCTGGACTTCGGCATGGCGCTGGGGGTTCACACGCCGGAGAAGGACGCGCAGGCGTTGGCGAACCTAGCGCACGAGATGGTGGTGGGCGCGCCGTTCTCCCGCACCGACGCGACCATGCGCCGCCCTGGCATCCCCTGGCGGCGGGCCGAGGATCGCCTAGGGCCGGAGATGTGGCAGATTCTCATGCGCGGCGTGGGGTACGAGGGCAAGCCCTTCTCGGTGGGGCGCGGGGTGGGCGCCGACGTCGCGGGCGCGGCGCTGTGGGGCCGCGTGAGCGCCCAGATGCCCCCGCCCACCACCGCAGCCAGCGCGACGATGGCCAGGAACGCTGCGGCATATCGGCGGGGGGGTGTTGCGCGTCGGCGAACGGCGGGTGCCGCCTCCGGAGCCTCGCCCCCCAGAACGCGCGTCGCCCGGCGTAGCCATTGGCGCGCCTCGGCGTCCTTGGGGTTCAGGTGCAGGGCGTGCCCCGCCAGTTCGGCCACCCGCTCCCACTGGCCCAGTCGCGCGGCGGCACGGGCCTGCTGGGCCAAAGCCTGGGCGCGCCGCCGCTGCTCCTGGCGACGCTTGCGGCGGCTCTCGCGCGGGGGCGGGCCCGCGGTCTGCGCGGCCTGCACAAACGCATCGGCGAACTCGCGGAAGTCCGAGAAGGGCTTGCCCTCGTACCCCACGCCGCGCATGAGAA
>JACIWU010000136.1 GCA_014360805.1 Chloroflexota bacterium | reverse complement strand
AAGGTCGTGAACGGTGTGTGGTACAGCGGGATCTCCACTGCCTCGTCGTTGTAGATCTTCTGGATCTCGTAATACATCTCACACCGCTTCTGGGGATCCAGTTCCACGGCGGCCTTCATGGTCAGTTCCACAGCGCGGTCGTTCTTCCACCCCGAGTGAACTGCCGGGTCCACGACGAACCAGGCCACTTGCTGCGCCGGGTCAATGACGTCGTTGGTCCACTGGTACCCCGAGATGGCCTCAAACGTGCCGTTACGGAACTTGTCGCCGAGCAGCCCGCCCTCAATCTCGTTGACCTCTACCTCAATGCCGATCTTGGCCCACATCTCCTTGAGGACGGTGGCCTGGTCGCGCCCGATCACGCGCCCGCTGGGCACTTCCAGTTTCACGCCCTTGTAGCCGTTGGGGTATTTGGATTCGGCAATGAGTTGCTTCGCCTTCTCCAGATTGTACGGGAAGCCCTCCAGATTCGGGTTCCAGCACGGCGAAGCCTTGGGCATGAAGGATTTGGCCACCTCGCCGTTGCCGTGGAGCACGACATCCAGAAGCGCCTGCCGGTCAATGGCGTAGTTCAGCGCCTGGCGCACTTTGACATCGTCAAAGGGCGGCTTTGTGTGGTTCAGGAAGATGTAGTAGGTCTGGGTAGATGGCCACAGTGTGAGCACGGCGTTCGGATCGTTCTTGAGCGCGGCCACCTGGCTGAACGGGATGGCGTCGGTGGCGTCAATCTCGCCCGATTGCACCTGGAGCACGCGCGTGCTGTCTTCGGCGACCTGGGTCAGCCGAATCTCGTCCAGGTAGGGCAGCGGCTTGCCATCCACGCCCATCTCCCAGTAGTAGGGGTTCTTCTTGAGCACCATGTACTCGCCGACGACCCAGTCGGCAACCATGAACGGGCCGGTGCCGATGGGTTTCTTGAAGAACTCCTCTGGGGAGCCTGCGGCCTCAAAGGCTTTCTTGGGGAAGATGCCGTTGCTGAACAGGGCCAGGCCGGCAAGAAAATCAGCCGACTTCTCTTTGAGTTTCAGGCGGACGGTAGAATTGTCCACGGCCTCTACGGTCTCCACGTTCGCGAGGCTCCAGTTCCAGGGGCCCGTGTCCCGCGCACGAATGAGGGAGTAAACGACATCTTCCGTGGTAACGTCCGTGCCGTCATGGAACTTCAGGCCGGGCCGCATCTTGAACGTGTAGGTAAGCCCATCGTCGCTCACCGTCCACGATTCGGCGAGTGCCGGCTCAATCTTGGTCCCCGTGCGATCCACCCGCACCAGCGGCTCAAAGACATTCACCATGATCCAGACGTCGGCGTTGGCTTCCGTCCAGGCCATGTCAAAGTTCTCGGGGATCGCATTGCGCGCCCACTTCAGGGTCCCTCCGCGTTTGACGGCAGGGGCGGGCGGTTGGGTGGGCACCGGCGTTGGCGCGGCTGGCGCGGTGGTCGCCGCTGGGGCCTGCGTGGGCGCCGTGGTCGGCTGTGGCGCGGTGGTGGGCGTGGCCTTCGGCCCACAACTCACCAGCACCATGGCCACCAGGACCAGCACGCTGAGAACGGCCAAAAGTCTCCTTCTAATCATTTTGCATCCTCCTTCTCGCATTTTGATGATGGGTCACTCGCTTGACAAATGTCGGTTTGCACTGTGCCAGGCAATCCCCCCTTTCTGTTTGCCCATGATGGTTCGGCTAGGCGTCCCATGGGCCTCTCAGGATTTGCACCACGTCTCGGACGGCGACCTGGAAGTACTCGCGCATGGTCTTCTCGTCGCGTGCGTATTCGCCGCCGCCTGTACCATCGCCTAGCCTCTCGCGGATTTCACGCGGTGTCAGGCTATGGAAGTCGGTCCAGTCCACGTCGGGTTTACGGCCCTGCGGCAGTGGCGCGACCTGATTGATCCACGGGAAGCCTTCAATCCAGGCGCCATGATGATTCTCCTTGCCGCCAAGGCGCTCCATGAACTCCAGGACGCTGGGCAACAGGTACCACGAGCGGAATTTGATCATCACGCCTGGGTTCTTCTGCCGGAGAATGCCCGCCAACCGTTCGGCGATCTTGTTGCCGCCGTGGCCGTTCAGGATCAGAATCCTGCGGAACCCGTGCTGAATGAACGACTGGAGAATCTGCTCCACCAGGTTCAGGTAAGTGGCATACTCTATGTTCACGGTGCCCGGGTACGCCATGAGGCCAAAGGATGGGCCATACGGAAGAGCGGGCGCCAGGACTACATTCTCCTGCTCACACGCAGCCTTGGCGATTTCCCAGGGGCACTGCGTGTCCGTGGCCACGCTATAGTACCCGTGCTCCTCGGTAGAACCCAGCACCAACACCAGGCGGTCATCCTTCTTGAGGTATTGCTCCACCTGCATCCAGTTCATTTGTTCCAGCAACATACAGCGCCTCCTTGTCATCTTCAGTGAATGATGATTGTGTCCTGTATGCGGCGATTTATGCGCCAACTGCCAGCAGCGGGTCGCCCTTATTGATGGCCAGCGATGATACGAGGAACAGGATGCGCCCGTCCGCTGGTGAGTCTACGGTCTGTAGCACGTTCCCCTGGTAATCGGTGATTTTGCCCAGCCTCTGGCCCTTCGCGACCACATCGCCCACGGACACATCCAGGTAATAGTAGCCGTCGTGCTCACTGCGCAGCCAGATGAACTTGTCCAGCACCTGCGTGGACACCGGTTCTGGGGCCGGGCCGTCCAGCATGCCGATGTGGCGCATCAGACGGTTCACGCCGTTGGTCAGGAGGGTAACGGCTTCGCGCGGCCACAGGCCCTGCCCGCCCGCCTCGGCCAACATGCTTGGGATGCCCTCGTGCGCGGCCGCGGAGTAGGTGGACCCGCGCGTTTCGCTGCGGACGACGTACGGGATGCCGAACACCTGCGCCAGTTCCTTGGACCTCTCGTCCACCTGCGCGTTGCCGGAGACATTGAAGATCGTGAAGGGGATCAGGGCCTCCACCAGGTCTCCGCCATGCAAATCTACATAGTAGTCTGCGCGCTTGAGCAGGTTCTGGAACAGCCAGTATGCCAGTTGCTCGGACGCGGAGCCATTCTTGTCGCCGGGGAAGACGCGGTTCAGGTTCTTGCCATCCAGCGGGCAGACGTAGATGGACCGCGCCCGGAAGGCGGGCATATTCACCACCGGCGCCACGATGACGCTGCCATGCACGGCCTTCGGGGCCAAGGTTTGGCCGACTTCCAGCGCGGCAGCGATGCTGGCGTACTCCGCGCCGTGGACTCCCGCCGTAATGACCAACGTGGGGCCGGGCTTCGCGCCGTGAATCAGGAACAGGGGAACCGGGACGGTATGTCCGTCCACCTGCACTTCCTGAACCCCTGTAACCTTCTCACCCGTGAGCGCGGAGAAGTTTCCTACTCGCAACTCGGTTGTCATGGTGAAACACCTCCACAAGAAATCTGCTACTTCGCCAGCGGGCCCAGCGAGTCCACGGGCGGCAGCGTAACTTTGCGGAACTCCTCAACAAACTTCACCAGGTAATCGGTGATCCCTTGGTAAATCTTCTCGCCCATCTCCTTGGAGCCGGCGGTGGGCGGGATGTCGTAGCGGCTAGCAGCGGACAGGCCCAACTCCAGCATATCGCCGCTGTCCGTAATGTCAGCCGTGATGAGGTTCACGAAGACCGAGCCGCCGTTGAATCGTGCGTCGTGCGGCGTGTCCAGGGTAATGGTGTCGCTGAGGTTCTTGCTGGTCGGAATCTTGGCGATCTGCATGTTGGGCAGCGATTCGTCCAGCGCCAACACCAGAGACGTCTCAACGTAGTCTCCGTGACCGATGGGCAGCCAGTTGGGATTCACGGTCTGGATGACCTTCCAGTACACGGCGGTGGCCATGGGGATGCACATCTCGCGCAGCATCTCGCCGCACTGGCGGATGGCTTGCATGTTTCCGCCGTGGCCGTTAACGAACAGGATATGTGTGGCCCCGTAGGCGACCAGGTCTTCGCAGATTTCCATAAGCATGTTCGCCAGGGTGTCTTCGCTGACGGAAAGGGTGCCGGGGAAACTGGTGTGGTACTTGGCGTAGCCGATGGGAATCGTGGGTGTAACGATGACATCGGCGCGCTCGCCCAGTCGCCTCGCGAACTCCTCTGCGGTGAGGAAGTCGGTGCCCAGCGGCATGTGGGGGCCGTGCTGTTCGGTGGAGCC
>JACIWU010000135.1 GCA_014360805.1 Chloroflexota bacterium | reverse complement strand
GGGCCAAGCCCTACGGGCTGGGGGTAGCCCCTTCGGGGCTGGACCAGCGCGCGGCGGTGAAATCCGGGGGCCGCCCGCGCTTACGGTTGCGCCAGGAACTCCCGCAGCGCCTGCACCAGCCGCGCCACCTCCGCCTCCAGGCGGGCGGCGGCCGCCGGAGCATCGCCCATACGCCCCTCGTCGCCGATCTGCTCCACCTCCAGCGCCGTCTGGGCCGCCTGATCGGCGCTGAAGTTCCGCGCCAGGCCCTTCAGCGTGTGCCCCGCACGCTTCAGCAGCGCCGCATCCCCCTGAGCAATGGCCTGCCGCACCTGGCTCAGCAGGGTCTGCGACTCCGTGAGGAACATTTCCGAAATCTCGCGCAGGAGATCCTTGTCGCCCCCCACGCGCTCCAGCGCCGCGTCCAGGCGGAACGCCGGCTCCGCGCCCACATACGGCTCGGGCGCGGCCGACTCGGCCTCCCTGCCGCCGGCCGCCAGTCGCTCCACGATTTCCAACAGTTGCACCACCTTCAAGGGCTTGGATATGTATTCGTCCATGCCGGCGGCCAGGCACTTCTCGCGGTCGCCCTTCATGGCGTGGGCCGTCATGGCGACGATGGGGATGTGCTGGCCGGTGCTCTTCTCGCGTTCGCGGATGGCCGCCGTCGCCGCGAACCCGTCCATCTCGGGCATCTCCACATCCATCAGCACCACGTCAAAGGACTCGCGTTCCAGAAGGGCCAGCGCCTCTCGCCCGTTGTTCGCCACGGTAACGATGTGCCCGCGCTTCTCCAGGAGTCGGGTCGCCAGGCGCTGATTCACCGGGTTGTCCTCGGCCAGCAGCACGCGCACGTGCTTGCGCATCTCGCGGATGGCGTGGCGCGTAACCAGCGTGGGGGCGCAAGGCTCCCCCTCCTTCGGCGCCATGACCGTCAGAATCGCGTCCAACAACTCCGACTGCTTGACCGGCTTGATGAGATACCCATCCACACCCAGGTCGCGGCACCTCGCCGCGTCGCCGGGCATCCCCGCCGATGACAGGATGATGACCCGAGCGCTGGCGATGTCCGCGTTGGCCCGAATCTGCTCAATCAGGGCGAACCCGTCCATCTCCGGCATGCGCACGTCGGTGATGACGAGGGGGAAAGGTTCGCCCCGTGCGCTGGCGTCCCGCATCAGCGCAAGCGCCTCGCGCCCATTGGCAGCCGGCACCGGGCGCAACCCCCACGACGCCAGCATGCCCTGCAGAATGCGACGGTTCGTCTCGTTGTCGTCCACTGCCAGGACGGCCATCCCGCGCATGTCGCCGAGTTCAGCCGTGGGCCACGCGCTCACCCCCTTCTGGATGCCGAACCGCGCCGTGAAGTAGAACGTGCTACCCACGCCGACCTCGCTCTCCACCCATATCTTGCCGCCCATCATCTCCACCAGGCGCGCCGAGATGGTCAGGCCCAGGCCCGTCCCCCCGTACTGGCGCGTAGTAGAACTGTCGGCCTGGGTGAACGCCTCAAAGATCGCCTGCTGGCGTTCGGGTGGGATGCCGATGCCGGTGTCGGCCACTGCGAACTGGAGCACCACCTCATCGTCCGTCTCCTCGGAGGAGTCCACAAACAGGACGATTTCACCTTGCTCGGTGAACTTGATCGCATTGCCCACCAGGTTGGCGACGATCTGCCGCAGGCGACCTGGGTCGCCAATGAGCGCGTCGGGCACGTGGGGCGGGATGTCCATGGCCAACTCCAGCCCCTTGTTGTGCGCCCGCACCGCCAGCGCCTTCATTGTGTCGCCCAGGCAGTCGCGCAGGCTGAAGGGCACGGATTCCATGTCCAGTTTGCCCGCCTCAATCTTGGAGAAGTCCAGAATGTCGTTGAGGATGCGCAGGAGCGATTCGGCGGAGTTGCGCGCCATGGTCAGGTATTCGCGCTGCTCGTGCGTGAGTTCGGTATCCAGCGCCAGTTCGGTCATGCCGATAATGCCGTTCATGGGGGTGCGGATTTCGTGGCTGATGTTGGCCAGGAACTCGCTCTTGGCGCGGCTGGCGGCCTCGGCGGCCTCCTTCGCCTGGCGCAATTCCTCCTGGATGCGCTTGCGCTCTGTGATGTCCTCCAGGCTGCCCTCGTAGGCCACGATGTTGCCGTCGGCGTCGCGGATGGCGCGCACGTTATCCAGCACCCAGATGACCGAGCCATCTTTGCGGCGCATGCGCTGCTCAAAGGCCCGCGCGACGCCCTCGCGCTCCAGAATCGCCTGCTGACGCTGACGGTCGGCGGGATCCACGTAAACGTCGCTGGCGTTGACACGCTGGAGTTCCTCCAGGCTCTCGTAACCTAGCATCTCCAGCAGGGCGGGGTTGGCGTCCAGGATGCGGCCATCGGGGTCGGTGCGGTACAGGCCGATGGGGATGTTGTCAAACAGCCCACGGTAGCGCGCCTCGCTTTCGCGCAGGGCCTGTTCGGCCTGCTTGCGCTCGGTAATGTCGCGGAAGATGCCCCGCGTGGACACCGGCTTTCCGTTCTCCATGCGATAGGACACGTTCCCTTCCACCTGAATCGGCCTGCCGTCCTTGGTGATGAATGTCGCCTCCACGTTCACCACATTGTGCTGCCCCGCGGCCATATCCCCGAGCAGCCGCATGCAGTGATCCATGGAATCCGGGTGGATGATGTCCGGCAGGGTCAGGCCGGCGACTTCGGCCTCGGAATACCCCAGCGCCTTGCGCCAGGCGCGGTTGACGTACAGGAACCGCCCCTGGGGATCCACCATCTGGATCAAGTCGGTGGCGTTGTCCAGGAAATCCTGTAGCCGTTCCTGGCTCTCGCGCACCGCCTGCTCGGCGCGTTTCCGTTCCGTGATGTCGGTGTACACGGCCACCGCGCCGATAAAGTGCCCTTCCACCAGCACGGGCGCCGACGCCACGACGACATCTACGGGCGTCCCGTCCTTGCGGTAGCGCACCACTTCTGTGGGCGGCACCACCTGGCCCCTCATCACTTGGGCGGTGAGGGCTTTCGCCTGGCCCGCCGAGTGCGCGTTGGTGATGAGGTCGTCCAGCGGTTTGCCGACGGCCTCATCGCGCGTGTAGCCGAACAGTCGCTCGGCCTGCGCGTTCCACTCCACGATGCGATGCTGGGCATCCAGGGTTACGATGGCATCGGGCGCGGCGGCCAGCACCGCCTCCAAATACAGGCGCCGCTCGGCGAGTTGGCGCTCGGCCTCCTTGCGCTCCGTTACGTCCCGCGCAATCCCCAACACCAGCGACTGTCCCTGAATCTGCACCGGATAGGTGCGAATCTCCGCCACGACTTTGGAGCCATCCTTGCGGGTCAGGACGAACTCATCGGGGCCGGTGGGCTGGCCCAGCAGGTTGCGGGCCAGCAGCGCCGCCGCCTTCGGTATCTGCGACGGCGATAGGAGTTTCAATTTCAGGAAACTGCCGCCGATGAGTTCCTCGCGCTTGTAGCCCACCATCTGTTCGGCGGCGCGGTTCCCATCCACGAAAACGCCCTTCAGGTCGCTCAGGTAGTACGCGTCGGGCGCGTACTCAAACAGGATGCGAAAGCGCTCTTCCGATGCCTTGAGGGCTTCCTCGGCCCGTCTGCGCTCGCTGACGTCCTCCACGATGCCCTCGTAGTATAGGATGTTGCCTGCGTCATCGCGGACGGCGCGCGAAGTTTCGCGCACATAGATGCGGCTTCCGTCGCGCCGCGTCCATGAGGTCTCCCAGCCCGTGATGAAACCGTCGCGTTCCATGCGCGCCTTGAATTCGGCCCGCGAGTACGCGTCGCCGAAACTCTCCTTTTCCAGATTGCGCCGCATGAGTTCCTCGGGCGATGCGTAGCCCAACATGCGGGCCAGTGCGGGGTTGGCAAGCAGCACCCGCCCGTCCGGTGTCGTGCGGTAAACGCCGACGGGCAGGCCGTCAAATAGGGTGCGGTAGTCAGCGTCGCCATCTGGTAACGCGGTGGGTTTGGGTGGGGTCATGGTTCTCGCCTCCTCGGGGCAGAAACTTCGGGGGGACTGCCCACGCTTGAACGAATTCTAGCGCATGCGGCCTCGCCAGGCAAACGCCGCGCGAGGGCAAGTCCTGCAACTCTGCACAAATGCCCTATCCACGAATCACGAGAATCTGCACGAATGTTCGCGTCCATTTGCATCCATTCGCAGTTGCCGCTGCTACGGGGTGGGCGTGGGAGTCGGCGTGCGCGTGCCCGCGAGCCACACGAAACTGCGCGGCGCGCTCTCGGCGCCCGCGGCAGGCCACAGGTCGGCGTTGCCCGGAATGCCCTCGCTGGCGCGCACCCGCACGCTCACGCTCCAGAACAGCCTCCCCGACGGCGGCCGCAGCAGCCAGACGTAGGCAGGCACCTGCCACTGGGTATCGCGGGTAACGCCCACCTCCTCGCCGCGCTCGTGGGGGATGCGCACCACGTACCATTCGTCAGCGGCCAGCGGCCCCACATCGGTCCAGCGCAGGACGATGGTCTCCTGCGGCTCAAAATGCATCTCATTGGGCGGCGATAGCAGCGTGGGCGCAGGGTGCAAGGCGCGCGTGGCCGTCGGCGTGGGCGCGGGCGGCGTCGGCGTGTCGGTGGGCGCTTGGGTCGGCGTGGGCGCGGGCGGCGTCGGCGTGTCGGTGGGGATCTCGGTCGCCGTGGGCGCGACGGTGGGGCGCTGTGTATCGGTCGGCGCGACGACGATGACGGGCG
>JACIWU010000134.1 GCA_014360805.1 Chloroflexota bacterium | reverse complement strand
GACTCGGCGGCGCGGATGCCCTGCTCCAGGTATTCGGCGTACTGGTTTTGTGGCACAGCGGCTTCGGGCTTCTCGGCCATGACGATTTGTCCCCCAGCGACGGGATTATAACATCAATTGAGGCCGCGGGCAAAGAAAACGCGCACCCCGACCGCCGGCCCGGTATGGAAACCTGAGAACGGGTTGCTATGTGCGACGCACTTTCGGAAGTGCGTCGCACATATCACCTTGGCCACCAACACGCGACGGAACCGAATCAGGGGTTCCGCAGCGGCATCCGAAGAATCTCATACTTACTTTTCGTGTAAATCCGTGCCATTCGTGGAAAAGTATGAAATGCGTAGAGTGTAGGGCAGGTTTCCATACCTGCCCCCTGCTTCCGGCGGCTATGGAAAGCCGCCCTACGTGTTTTGGCGTTGTGCCACCAGCCCATTGCGAGCGTAGGGCCAGGTTTCCATAAGTGCCCCCGACCTTTTGGCCTGCGCCACACAATTTCCACCGAAGGAATACACTACCCATCCCCATTCGCGTAGGTTCGCGTTATTCGTGAACAAGGTACACAGGTGAGACGCACTTTCCGAAGTGCGTCTCACCTGTCACCCTAGCAATCTCTTTATTCTTGTTCGTGTGGATTCGCGTTATTCGTGGACAAGGTACACCTATCACGACGAGGCGCAATTTGACGCCCGCGCCGAGTCGGTGTAAAGTTGATGCGCGACAACCGAATACGACTGGGGGAGCGCAGGGAACTGCGCTGAGAGGATGCCTAGTCCGGCATCGACCCCTTGAACCTGACCTGGGTAATGCTAGCGTAGGGAAGTCTGTAAATCTATGGCCATCAGCCCATCCAGGGCAGGTGGCTTTTGTTTTGCGGGAGGCAGGTATGCGAACGCTCGTGGTTGCGGCGTCGGTCGGCGCGGACTCGTCGGCGCTGGCCCGCCTGGCGGAATCGGCCCAACTCATCATCGCGGCGGACGGCGGGGCGGCGCTGGCCCTCGCCGCCGGCATCCGCCCGCACGTGGTCGTGGGCGACATGGACTCGCTGTCGGCGGAGTTGGCGGACTCCCTGCGCCGAAACGGCGTGGAAATCCGCACCTTCCCGTCGCGCAAGGATGAGACCGACCTGGAGTTGGCGCTGCTGGAGGCCATCAGGCGCGGCGCCGAAGAGATCACCATCGTCGGCGCGCTGGGCGGCCGCCTGGATCACACCCTGGGCAATGTGTACCTGCTCACCATGCCCCAACTGCGGGGCAAGGATGTGCGGCTGGTGGACGGCCGCGTGGAGGCTTTCGTCGTGTGGGGGCGGGCCGAGATTCGCGGTGGGCGCGGCGATACGGTCTCGCTGATCCCCCTCACGCCCGAGGTGCGCGGCGTGCAGACCGAGGGCCTGGAGTACCCGCTGCGCCGCGAAAGCCTGTTCATGGGGCCGGGGCGCGGCATCAGCAACGTCCTGCTGGGGCCTGTGGCCCGCGTGTCCACATCCGACGGCATCCTGCTGGTCGTCGTAACCCACGGCGAGGAGGAGGGCGATGCAGTGGCCGTTTGACCCGCTCGCGGACCTCTACGATTCCTGGTTTGACACGCCCCTGGGGCATACGGTGGACCTGCTGGAGAAGGACCTGCTGCTGCGGTTCGTGGGGCTGGTGGCGGGCCAGGCCGCGCTGGACGTGGGGACCGGCACCGGCCACTTCGCGCAGTTTCTCGCCGAGCGCGGCGCGCGGGTGGTGGGCGTGGACGTGTCGCGCGCCATGCTGCGGGTGGCCCGGGCCAAGCCGGGGATGTCACCCCTGGTGCAGGCCGACGCCGCGGCCTTGCCCTTCGGGGACGGCGTCTTTGACCTGGTGCTGTCGGTAACGGCGCTGGAGTTCGTGTCCGACGCGGCGCGGGCCGTGGCCGAGATGGCGCGCGTGTGCCGCAAGGGCGGGCGGGTGGTGGTCGGCGTGCTGAACGCCTGGTCTCCCTGGGCGTGGGTGCGCCGAAGGGCCGCCCGCCGCAACCCGTCTGACCCCTTCGCGGCGGCGCACTTCTTCGCGCCCGGCGAATTCACGCGGTTGCTCGCGCCGTTCGGCACGGTGAGGTGGAGCAGTTCGGTCTTTGTGCTGCCGGGCGGGCAGGGGCTGCGCGCGGCGTGGTCGCTGGAACGCATCGGGCGCAGGGCCTTTCGTCCGTTCGGCGCGCTTCTGGTCGGGAGGATAGACGTATGATGGGAGTATCGGCGCAGGTGAGTCTGTACCCGCTGGGGCAGCAGGACCTGTCCCCGGCCATCACGGAAATCTGGAAGGCGCTGGCGGCGCATGGCCTGGAGTACACGCCCGGGCCGATGAGCACGCTGACATGGGGCGAAGACGAGGTGATTCTGAACGCGCTCAGGGATGGCTTCCGCCGCGCCGCCGAATTGGGGCCGGCGGTGCTGGTCATCACCCTCACCAACGCGTGCCCCGCGCCGCGCAAGGAGGAGACGCCATGAAGGCAGGCGCAGCGGCCAAACGGCCGCCTCTGGGTCAGGCCATCGCCGAATACGGCCCCGCTGTGCTGCTGGTGGCGCTGGCCTTCGCCGCATGGGAAATCGCGACGCGGGTGTGGCGCATCCAGGCCTGGCTTCTGCCCGCGCCCTCGGCCATCGCCCGCGCCGCGGTGGACGCCCGCCATCTCCTGGGGCCGCACCTGGCGCAGACGGTGGCGGAGACGCTCGTCGGATTCGCCGTCGCGCTGGCGAGCGGGCTGATGTTGGCGCTCCTCATTGACGTTTCGGCCACGCTGCGGCGGGCGCTGTACCCCCTGCTGGTGGTGTCGCAGACGATCCCCATCATCGCCATAGCGCCGCTGCTGGTCATCTGGTTCGGCTACGGCCTGCTCCCCAAGGTGGTGGTCGTGGGGTTGGTCTGCTTCTTCCCCATCGTGGTGGGCACGGCCGACGGGCTGCGCTCCACCGACCCCGACCTCATCGCGCTCCTGCAATCCATGGGGGCCACCCGCCGCCAGATTTTCCTCAAGGTGCGCGTGCCCGCCTCGCTGCCCGGGATGTTCACCGGCATCAAGGTGGCCATCACCTACAGCGTCGTCGGGGCCATCATCGGCGAGTGGGTGGGCGCAAGCCGTGGACTGGGGGTGTTCATGTTGCGCGCCAGCAACTCCTTCCGCACCGACTGGGTCTTCGCGACCATTGGCGTCGTCTCGGCGCTGAGCCTGGCGCTGTTTCTGGCAGTCGTTGCCGCGGAGCGCCTGGCGCTCCCGTGGTTCTACACCAGAGCACGCGAGGAAAGATGGGAAGAAATGTAGGGAGGTGGAACATGTCTAAACGGGTTTTGTCAGTCCTGATGGTTGTCGCGGTTCTGCTGCTGGCGGCGTGCGGGCAAAGGGCCACGCCCACGCCGACGCCCGCGCCGGTGAAGGCCACGCTTTCGCTGGACTGGGTGCCGAACACCAATCACACCGGCTTCTACGTGGCCCTGGACAAGGGCTGGTACAAGGAGCAGGGGATTGACCTGGACATCCAGATTCCGTCGGATCCGGCTGCGGCGCTCAAGCAGGTGGCCTTCGGCCATACCGAGTTCGGCGTGAGTTTCCAGGAGGAGGTTACCATCGCCCGCTCGCAGGATATTCCGGTGGTGTCGCTGGCGGCCATCATCCAGCACAACACGTCGGCGTTCGCGTCGCTCAAGGAGAAGAATATCACGCGCCCCAAGGACTTTGAGGGCAAGACGTATGCGTCCTACGGCCTTCCCCTGGAGCAGGCGGTCATCCAGGGTCTGATGGCGTGCGACGGCGGCGATTTCAGCAAACTGACGTTTGTGGACGTGGGGTTTGACGCCTTTCCGGCGCTGCTGGGCGGGCGCGTGGACATCGCGTGGATCTTCCTGGCGTGGGACGGCGTGCAGGCGCAGATCAAGGGATACGAACTGAACACGATCCCCCTGTACGGCTCGTGCGTGCCCGACTACTACACGCCCGTCGTCATCGCGGGCGAGAAGACCATCCAGGAGAAGCCCGACCTGGTGCGCCGATTCATGGCGGCGACGGCGCGCGGGTACGAGTACGCCATTGCGCACCCGTCGGAGGCAGCGGAAATCCTGCTGAAGTACGCGCCCGAAAGCGACCCCGAACTCATCCGCCACAGCCAGGAGTGGCTCAGCCCGCGCTACAAGGCCGACGCGCCCAAGTGGGGCGTGCAGAAGGCCGAGACGTGGCGCGCCTTCGGCGACTGGATGAAGACCAACGGCCTCATCACCGGCGACTTTGACCCCGACAAGGCGTTTACCAATGAATTCCTGCCCTGACGCGCCGTGCAAACTGGAACTGACGGGCATCACCAAGTGGTTCAAAGTGGACGGGGTGCCCTTGAAGGCGCTGGAGGACGTGAGCCTCCATGCCCGCGCGGGCGAGTTCGTGTCTATCATCGGCCCCAGCGGCTGCGGCAAGAGCACCCTGTTCAACATCATCTGCGGCCTGCTGGAGCCGGACGAAGGCCAGGTGCTGCTGGACGGGCAGGCGGCGTCGCGCCGCGCGGGACTGGTGGGCTACATGCCGCAGAAAGACCTCCTGCTGCCCTGGCGGTCGGTGCTGGACAACGTGATCCTGGGGCCTGAACTGCGGGGCGAAGACCTGCGGGAGAGCCGCCGCGAGGCCAGAGAACTGATCCCGCTGTTCGGGCTTGAGGGGTTCGCCGACGCGTATCCGGCGGTGCTGTCGGGCGGGATGAAGCAGCGCGCCGCCCTGCTCCGCACGTTCCTGACCCACCGCGAGGTGCTGCTGCTGGACGAGCCGTTCGGGGCGCTGGACGCGCTGACGCGGATGGAGTTGCAGGAATGGCTGCTGGGCGTGTGGGCGCGCTTCCGCAAGACCATCCTGTTCATCACCCACGACGTGGACGAGGCGCTATTCCTGTCGGATCGGGTGTATGTGCTGACGCCGCGACCCGGGCGGGTCAAGACCGTGCTCGCCGTGCCCCTGGCCCGCCCGCGGCGGCGCTCCATGACGGCGTCGCCAGAATTTGCGGCGTTGCGCTATCAGTTGCTGGAGGCGCTGGCGGTTCGGTAGGAGGCGGCCGTCGCCGCCGCCCGCATGGGGCGGCAGATTGCTCATATGTGCGTAAAGTCCTTGACTTTTCCACGAACGTGTGCGATAATATGCACACAAGCCTATCCTACGCGTGGTATGCGGGAGATTCGGGGCTTGCACATGCGGCGAATCTGCCGCATAGCAAGTGCCAGCGGGTGTATTATGCGGAGACTTTTCCGCATAACAAATTGCAGCATAATACATAGTTCAGCCGACCG
>JACIWU010000133.1 GCA_014360805.1 Chloroflexota bacterium | reverse complement strand
CGTGTTCGTGGATATACTCCTACATCACTCGCCGCCGGTTACCGGCAGGCGCATCGGCCCCGCTCCAATGTCGGCGTCCGTGCGCACCAGCAGGCGGTAGCCGCCCACGTAGGGCAGGCGCTGGGCGTACTGGCTGACCACGCCTACGATACGGAGCACATCTCCGCGCGCGACCATGGGCCGCCTCGCCTGGCCCCCTTCGCGGAAGTACACCCGCGCCGGCCCCGTGCCGTCATCTAGCCACAGGGCGCGGGTCTCCACGTCCACCACGCGCCCCACCATCGCCACCAGCAGACCCTCCCACGCCTCGCCCATGTCGCCGGTACGGATGCGGACGGGAGCGATGGGATCTTCGGGATCAAACCGTTGCAGGTCCCCAGGCCCGGACACGTACAACTGCAACTCGCCGTGGTAGTCGCGCAGGCGGCCCGTGGCGCGCAGCCACTGCCCCTCCACCAGCGGCGGATACTCCCCCGTGGCGAGGTACACCGCCAGCGCCGCGCCCCGGTCCTGGATGAAAACCAGGCGCTCGCTCACCGTCCCGGGCCACACGGCCGTGCACACTACCACTCGCAGCCAATGCCGTCTTTGTCTCCATCAAAGCGGTGTGGATCTGGGGGTAGCACACGAAACCGGCGGAACGGAATGTCCTTGCAGTCTAGGTCAGGAGGGGGCGGCGGTATGCAGACGTCGGGGTAGGATGGATGACAGTTGCCCTTTGCCGCGAGCGACGGAGGCGGCACAGGTGTCGGACATGGCGACGATGCGACTCGCGGCAAGACCGTGCAGAAGACTGGTATCTCTGCAAACTCAGCCCAGACCCATCCGGACTCACCAGTGGAGAGCACCCGAACGTTGATCCACTCGCAATAGGCATCGCGCCCCAGTATCTCCAGCAGACTGTCCGGATTGAGTTTTCTCAGGATTGGGCATGTATCGCCCGGCCCAGCGCGTAGGTTCACCCTCGTTGTGGTTCTGCCGAGACGGATAGGTTGGGGCGATGGCGTTGGCGTTGCACTCGGTTGCGCCGTGGGCCGGACCCGAGTAGCAGAGGGTGAAGCAGCCTTGGGCGCAAATGCAGCTAGGGACTCATTGGCTCGACCGGCCGGCTGATTGCTCGCCCGTCCCAGAAAGAAGCAAGCGGCGGCTAACACCGCTATCCCCACGATAGCCTTGAGAATGCCCAACCTTGCCAACACTGCTACTAATCTCCTGTTCTAGTACACCCAGTTGTCCACCAGTTGACCCGCCTCATTGTAGAGCCGCGCCTCGTCTCCGTCGTTATTCCAGATGTACGAACCCGTCCACTTCAGGTCGGTCGGCGGGTTGTTGACGGCGGATGGGCCACTGTGAACCCTAACATAGGCCCCCACCGCCAGCGTGTAGCCCGAAGGAAACGTGTACCACTGGTTGCCTTCTACGCTCTGAATGCGCCAGTTGGTCATGTTTTGCGCGTTCGGACCATAGTTCGTTATCTCCACATACTCGTCGCTGCCAGCGTACGGCAAGGCCGTTATCTGAATGTTGTTTGCCGCGGATGTCGCCGTCGGTGTTGGCGTCCGTGTGGGTGTCCGGGTTGGCGTCCCCGTAGGTGTAAGCGTCCGTGTAGGCGTTCGGGTCGGAGGGGGTGTCGGCGTAGCGCCCACCGCGCCCCGTGCCACGACAGGCAGATACACCCATCGCGTCAGCGCCACGGTCGGCGTGGCCGTTACAGGGTTCTGGGTTGTGGAGACAAAATAGGATACGCCGTCCGTTGTAACCGTTATAGTCCCGTCCAGGTCGGTTCTGTAGGTATGCGCGCCAACGGACGCAAGGCGCGCCAACGTTGTGCTAGAAGGGTGTCCGTAGGAATTTCCCGCGCCTACGGAGATAACTGCCACTTCGGGCGCAACCGCCGTCAGAAAGCCCCAACTTGTGGACGTATCGCTGCCATGATGGGCTACTTTCAGGATTTCACTCTGCACCGTGTACTCGTGGGCAAGTATTTCGGCCTCGCCAGTCGCCTCTACATCCCCTGTGAACAAGAAGTCCACGCTGCCATACGACAGCCTCAAGACCAGGGAGTTGTTGTTGCAATCACTTCCGATGGTGGTCGGGTGTAAGGCAGCAACCGTCAGCGGCCCGACGGTCAACGTTTGCCCTGCCGATAGCACCGTGGTCGGTATTGACTTGCTGGCAATCAGGTCAAGAAACTGGGTGTACAGGCTGGAACTATACGATTGCCCTGTGTACCACACGGCATACACGGGCATAGATTCCAGAACCGTAACAAGGCCGCCCAGGTGGTCGGCGTGGGGATGGGTCAATACCATGCCTTCAATATCCGTGCACCCGTGGCTGGTCAGGTACGACACGACACCGTAGCCCGCCGATTGCGGCCCGCCGTCTATCAGCAGGTCAACACCCTGCGGGGTCTTCACCCAAATGGCGTCCCCTTGCCCTACATCCAGAAACGTGACAACTAGGGACCCTGTTGTTTCGCCCTGGACGAACGCAGGCGAAAAGGTCAGCAGTGCCAGGGCAACCACAATTGCGACTAGCCAGCCCACTGTAGGTGCCGCTCGAAGGTGTTTCCTCTCGTGCATACTGCACCTCCTTACCACAGCACAAAAACGGCGCGGACGATCCCACTACTATTATAGCAGGGTTTTCGAGCCACCTTGCCAAAAAAAGATGCGCTCGGGGTTTCCCCCAGCTGTCACCGCCCGTCGGCGGCCGGCAACCGCAAGTCTGTCGCGCTGGCCTACAACCGAATCAGGGGTTCTTGCCCTGTAGATACGCCACCCACTCCTGCCAGTGGGACGGCGGATTGCTGTCATTCGCGCCTGTGGAAGTTGCCACAGCAGTGCCGTTGGGTTGCGATGGGGTTACAACAACGAGGACTTCGTTGGGCCGCGTCCAGTGGAGCCACCGCCTGGCGGCTTCGTCGGCCCAGTGCGGGCGCGCCAGGGCTTCTTTCTGGGAGCGCAGGTCGGCGATCTCGGCCTGCAGCGCCGCCTTGCTCTGCTGGAGGGTCTCCACTTGCAGCGACAGGGTGTGGAGTTCGCGCGCGTCGGCGGCCAGGTTCGTCAGCGTGAGCACGCCGAACGCCACGAGGAACAGCGCGAGAATCTGTTGGAGACTCAGAAGCCTGTTCTTCACCGTTCTGCCTCCCGCGCCCGCGCCCCCCACATGACCAGCATACTCCCATTGCGTTCCGCTGTCAAGCCGTTCAAGTTCGGTGCCAAATAAAAAGGTGCCGAAGGAGGGATTTGAACCCACATGGGCGATTGCCCACTGCGCCCTGAACGCAGCGCGTCTGCCAATTCCGCCACTTCGGCACTTCGTATATTATCCTAATGCGTTTTGGGCGATTTGTCAAACTGCGCGGCAGCGCTGAAGCCCTAGGGCCTAGTACGCGTTCTCGTCTTTGGCGAAATGCACCACGGTCCGAATGAGAATCTTGATGTCCAGCCAGAGCGACCAGTTCTCAATGTACCACAGGTCGTACTTGGTGCGCTCCACGATGGAGGTATCGCCGCGGAGGCCGTTGACCTGCGCCCAGCCGGTGATGCCCGCCTTCTCACGATGGCGCTCCATGTAGCGGGGGATGGCCTGGCGGAACTGCTCCACGTACATGGGGCGCTCGGGCCGCGGCCCCACCAGGCTCATCTCGCCGATGAGGACGTTGATGAACTGCGGCCACTCGTCTATGGAGTAGCGCCGCAGGAACTTGCCCAGGCGCGTGCGGCGCGGGTCGTTGGCCACCGTCCACCCTGGGCCGTTGGCCTCGGCGTCCTGGCGCATGGTGCGGAACTTGAGCAACTGAAACGGCTTGCCGTCCAGCCCTACCCGCTCCTGGACGTAGAAGACCGGGCCGGGCGATTCCAGTTTGATCAGCGCCGCCACCAGCAACATGAACGGCGACAGAAGGATGAGCGCGATGGCGCTGCCGACGATGTCCATGGCCCGCTTCAGCGTCAGTTTCCACCCGCGCAGGGCGATGTCCCGCACGGTCAGCAGCGGCAGGCCGTTCAGGTCGCCGATGCTCATCTCCGACGCGATGATCTGGAACACGTCGGGGAAGACCTTGATCTCCACGCGGCCCCGCTGGCACAGCGCGATGATCTCCAGCAGTTCCTGGTGCGAGCGTTCGGGCATGGCGATGATCACCTGATCCACCGCGTGCGCGTCTATCAGTTGGGGCAGGTCGGCGGTGGCCCCCAGCACCGGCACGCCCATGACATCGCCCTGCGCGGGCGACTCGTCCACAAAGCCCACCACCCTGTAGCCCAGCGCGGGCGACTGGCGAATCTTGTTGAGAATCATCCGCCCCACCTCGCCAGCGCCCACGATGAGCGTGTTGTACACGGCCACGCCGCGCGCGCGCAGCCGACCCTCCAGGTAGTCGTGGGCCAGCCTGCCCGCGCCCACAAGGACGATCGTCAGCACCCACGAGTACACCAGCATCAGGCGGGGATAGTCCAGTTCGTTCTTGTACAGGAGAGACGTAAGCGCGCTGGTGAGCAGGATTCCGATGGATGCCGCCCCCACCAGCGCCGTCAGCACGTCCAGGCGCGAAACGCCGCGCTTCAGGTGGTAGAGCCGCGCCAGGAGAAACGACACCAGGAGCGATCCCACCTGGATGAACAGCATCCCCACGTAGCCGCGGAACGGCAGGATGTTGACGGCGGGCGGGTTCTGCGTGCGCAAGCGCCACAGATACGCCAAATAGAACGCCAAAGCCGCCAGCGATGCGTCCAGGAAGACCAGCATCGCCTTGAGGAGCCACTCGCTGCGCTTTGTCATGCGGGCGTCTCCTTCGTTGTCGCGGCCTGGGGCCTGCCCAGAATCTCCCGCAGCATGGGAAGCCCGCCCCGCAGGACAAGCCCACACAGGATGAGAAAATGGAGCACGCGGTTGGTGCTGGCCGCATAGTGCTTGCGGTAGAAGATGTACATGGCGCGCTGGAACTCAAACTGGGCGCGGCGGCTGTGGCGGCTGGCCGCCCGCTTGTAGTGAAGCACCGTTACGGCGGGGTTGTAGTATACCTTCCACCCCTTCTGCCGAATGCGATAGGCCCAATCCAGGTCTTCGCCGTACATGAAAAACGTCTCGTCCAACAGCCCCGCCTGCTCCATGGCCTCGGCCCGCACCATCATGAACGCCCCGACCACCGAGTCCACCTCGGCCTCGTCGTCGGGGTCCAGGAACGTCATGTTGTAGCGGCCGAAGCGCCTGCTCTTGGGGAACAGACGGCTGAGTCCGCTCAGCCGATACAGGGATACGGCGGGCGTGGGGAAGCCACGGCGACAGGCCAGGTCCAGGCTCCCGTCGGCCAGCACCAGGCGCGGCCCCGCGACCCCCGCGTCGGGCCTGGAATCCATGTAGGCCACCATGTCGGCCAGGGCCGAAGGCGGCACCACCGTATCGGGGTTCAGCAGCAGGTAGTAGCGCGAGGGCGGGGCCGCCTGCAGGCCCAGATTGTTGGCATACGAGTACCCGCCGTTGACAGGGCTGGCAAT
The DNA here is from genome assembly GCA_014360805.1 of Chloroflexota bacterium. Taxonomy (NCBI): domain Bacteria; kingdom Bacillati; phylum Chloroflexota; species Chloroflexota bacterium. Next base: position 167 of record JACIWU010000133.1, on the reverse strand, counting down.
GAGATGCACCTGCGGGAACTCCTGGCGCACCATGTCGGCGCTGCCGTCGGTGGAGGCGTTGTCCACGACGATCACGGCAAAAGCGTCCAGCCCGCGGCTCCCCAGCACGGAGCGCAGGCAGTCGCGCAGGAGCGCCTTCGTATTGTAGTTGACGATCACAACAGACA
>JACIWU010000132.1 GCA_014360805.1 Chloroflexota bacterium | reverse complement strand
GTAGGGGCGGGTTTCCACACCGGCACCTTGCCCGCGGCATCTGTGGAAAGCCGCCCGCCCGTATCACCCACGACAACGTAGGGCGGGTTTCCATACCCGCCCTCTGTAACCGCGAATCACACGAATCCACGCGAATGGGGGACAGTAGGGGCGGGTTCCCACACCTGCCCCTTGCCCGCGGCATCTATGGAAAGCCGCCCGCCCGTATTACCCACGACAACGTAGGGCGGGTTTCCATACCCGCCCTCTGTAACCGCGAATCACACGAATCCACGCGAATGGGGAACAGTAGGGGCGGGTTTCCATACCCGCCCGTGCAGCACCGTTCGCAGACGCGCGGCTTGCGCAGATCGGCCCTATTCGCCGGTTTCGTCGGCCGCTGCGTCCCCCGCGTTTCCGCGATGGGAACGTCGCGCGGCCCTGGGGCGCACCACCGCCAGGAAGAACCACGCCGCCCCCAACGCGATGAGCACATCGCCGACCGAGAAGACCGTCGCCAGGGGAAACCACGAGGGGATGGCGAAGATGTCGCACAGGAACGGGACGCGCGTCTCCGGCCCCAGGAGCACCGTGTTGGCCGAAGAGCCGAGGGTGCCGGCCTTCAGGATGACGAACTCTAGGCCGGCGGTTCGCAGGGCATCGGGCGACGCGGGCATCCTGCCGCCGTTCAGCGCGATGGCCATGGCATTGCATGTCAGCCCCAGCCCCACCACCGGAAAGCCCGGCAGCCGCCAGTTCGCCGCCACCAGGCCCACCAACAGCGCCAGCGACACCACGTAGAGCACGGGCGTCCAGCCTGCGAGCGCCGACCGCGCCCACCACTGCGAGAAGATGAGAATCTGCAAGCCCACGGCGAGCAGGGCCAGCCAGCCCAGGCGAAACGGCACCCGCGCCAGGGCCAGGATGTCGCCGCCGCGCGCCAGCGCGATGAGGAGCGCCAACACGGCGAAGAGGAGCAGAATCACGTCAACCACCCACCTGAGTGGAAACCGGCTGTGCCACCGGGAAGGCCCGCACGCGCTTCTGGAAGGTCTCGCGCTCCCAGTCCGGCTCCTGCTGGCGGTAGCGCTCCAGAATCGCCACGAGCGCATCGGCCACCTTGGGGTCAAACTGGCGGCCCCGCTCCCGCCGGATCTCCTCAATGGCCGCGTCCAGCGTCAGCGCGTTGCGGTACACGCGGTCGGCCGTCATGGCTTCCAGGGCGTCGGCGGCGGCGATGATCCGCGCCCCGAGGGGGATATCCTCGCCCGCCAGGCGGTCGGGGTAGCCTTGGCCATCCCAGCGCTCGTGGTGATGGAGGATGAGATCCCGCCCCTTGCGGAACAGGGGGAAGTTTTCCACCATACTCGCGCCGATGGTAGGGTGGCGACGGAACTCGTGCCACTCGTCCAGCGAGAACTGCTGCGGCTTGTACAGGAGCGCGTTGCTCATCCCGATTTTGCCCACGTCGTGCAGGCGCGCCGACAAAGTGATGAGTTCCACCTGGTCCTGCGCAAGCCCCAACTCCCTGGCGATCATCTCGGCGAACATCGCCACACGCTGCGAATGCTCGTAGGTCGTCGGGTCTCGCTGGTCAATGGTGTCGGCCAGCGCCAGGAGCGTCTCCATCGTCTGCAGTTGCAGCGCGCTGGATTGGAGCAACGACGTGCGCACGACCGCCAGCGGGAGCACCATCAGCGCGATGGCCCAGGGGCTGGCCTGCCACAGGATGACGATCATGGCCCCCAGCGGAACCATCGTGAGTTCGTGCCAGGCGATGTCGCGGAAACTCACCTTCCACACGTAGGAGGCCGAAATCCGATTCGCGAAGGCGACGATCAGCGCCACCATGCCCGTGTTGACCACGTAGTAGAACACGGCCAGGAGGGCCAGCGCGCCGGCATTCTGCACCGAGTTCAGGGGGTTGACGTTCCCATCATAGAGGATGCGGTACAGGGAGCCCATGGCTCCGAAGGTAATGGCCATCTGGGAGACGTTGAAAACCGCCTTATGCCAGGCCCGCCGAAGGATGGCCTCGGCCACCAGTGTGCCCAGAAACGCCGCCCAGACTGCCGCAGCCGGGCCGAACAGAATCGCCACGGCCGCCTGCACAGCGCCCGACACCGTCATCTCGGCGTCGCCAGGGAAGGGCATCACGATGGGGAACAAGTCCGAGAGGCAAATCAACCCGGCGAAGAGCAGCACCACAGGCCACAGCGACGGCTGCGCCATAAGCGTCGGAAGCATCCCGAGAACCCCGAGCAGGGCGGCCAGCGCCAGAAAAATGATGTAGACTTGAGCCCGCCTGGGCAGCGCCCTCACGAGAACACCCTCCAACGGCCTGCGGCTTCCGGGCGCGAAGCCCCGGATCCCAGGCCCTACGATAACGGCCTGCGCTCCTCATCGCCGAGAAGCCGGCAGGCAGAATTCTATTCAAAGCCCCAAAACTCCGCAACTTTGAGCGGATAGAGATGGGAGGCGGCGATGGTGAGTTTACGCTAGTGCCACTTGGCGGTCGCGCCGGCGGCGGCTACGATGCTGGCTACGATCATCAACGCGTAGAGAACTCTCCACTTCATGGGGAATCTCCTCCTTTCGCTCGTATGGCCTTTCGGCCAAAAGTTTGTCTGAGGTCTCTTCCGATTCCCCTTCGCTCCGCTTCAGGCTTCTTCAGCCAGATGCCGCCTCCCATCTCCTCCGTTGCGCCCGGTTCGGCGTCTCGGCGCCAGAACCCTAGAGCGACCGAATGAGTGAAAGCCGCCGGTTGACGCTGTCCAACGTCGCCCGCACGGCCGACTCCACCATGTCCCCCCGGTAGAAACTCGTCCCGATGAGATGCTCCTCCCCGGCAGCGAACGCGAAGGTAACGATGACGACCACGATCTCGCGGTTTGCCACCGACATCACTTCCAGCGCGTCTAAAGTAAACTGCCCGCTATTGCCCACCATCTTGTTCAGCGCGTCCAGCGTGGCCAAGCACGCGGCCCGCCCCACGTTCTCGTCGTCTCTGGGATGGCGGGCAACCCCCTCAAAAACGCTGCCGTTGTCGGCCAGCCGCACCTGCACCACCGCGGCGTCGCCTTCTGTTGCCCTTCCGGCCGCCAGGAGTCGCGGCCGCGACCCCAGCGCGGCGAAGGCTTTGTCCTCCTGCATCTGTGCCAGGCTGATCTTGCGGTAGTTCACCCGAAGCCCAAACCTGGCGAACAGAAGCGACTCTATGTCCCGAACAATCTGCTTGGGTTTTCGGTCGGGCGCACCCACCACGTGAATCTCGCCGATCTCGCCGGGGGCATCCATCACAACCCGACACGCGAACACCCCCTTCACCTGCTTCAGGCTGGATTCCAGGGTAGCCGTGTCCACAGCAACCGGTTCCGTGCTCATCTTCGCATCCTCCGCTCGCGGCGACTGGCTGGTCTTGCGGCGGCACCTTCGCACATGCAAGGCCCGTGCCAGAACGCCAGAAAAAACCGACCGGGGACTTCGGCAGGAAGGCAACGGCGACGCGGCACGCAGGCTCCCTGTGCACTTGCGAAAAGGCCTCCCTCAGCCCTTTTCTCCCCTCGCGGACATCATAGCACGCCAAGATGAAAAAACGATGAAAACGCAAACCCCTCCCGATGACAATTTATTCATCTTGACACAAGACGGGAGATCTGCGCGGCCCATGGCGAGGGGGATCGGCTCCAAGGTTCGTTGGCGCCCGCCATCGCGAGAAACAAAGCCGCGAAGCAACCTCTGTGCAGGCACCGGGCAGAACGGTATCTGCTGTATGGAGTTCGCGACAGTTCGGGGCGCAAGACACAAAAGAACGCGAAAGACCGTTCGCGGTCTTTCGCGTCTTTCGCGATCCGAACGCCCCTCTCGCAGGTCCCGGCCCCGCGCCGCCTAAGGTCCGGGCAGCGCGCTCACCGGCAGCACGAATGGCTCAAATCGCTCGCGCTTGGCCTTGCAGACGGGGCACACTCCCGGCGGGTGCTCGCGGGCGCACAGGTAGCCGCACACGCGGCAGCGCCACAGCCGAATCCCACCCGCAGGTTCCGGGCGGGAGCCGGCCTTGGGCCGCTGCGCGGGACGACGCTCGGGGACCGACTGCAGCGGGCGCTTGCCTTCCAGCACCTCCTCGGACACGTACAGGGCGCAGTAGCACGCGCCCCAGTCGTTCAGGTCTGCGTCCCGATAGTCACACGGGCAGATGATGTCCAGGTCCTCTTCCTTGTTGCCCGACGCCAGGCGGCACGGACAGGCCCAGTAGCCATAGCGGTCCTCGTTGGTCAACAGACCCTCAACCAGGCCCAGCGTCCACGCCTCGTCGGGGTTCAGGTGGTAGCCGCCCGACTCGGCGTCGGCCTTCAACTGCTCGTAGATCTTGCGCAGTCGCTCGGGATCTATCGTCATGCGCCGAAAACCCTCCTGTACTCGTCCTCGCGGTAGCCGATGATGCACTCGTTGTCGGCCAGAACCATCGGAAAGGCAGGGCTTGGGGTGTACTTGCGCAATTCGTCCATGACCCGCATCTTCTCCTCAGTGGGCAGAAGGTCCACGTAGATGAGGTCAAATCCGCCCTCGCCGAAGCGTCCTTCCAGCCAGGTGCGCGCCTTGCGGCACCAGCCGCAGGTGCTGAGGCCGTACATCAGCGGGCGTTGCCGGGTTGGTTTTTCCATCGTTTGTTCCTCCCTCATCTGGATACACAACGCTAGTTAGATGCGGCGAGCAGCCGATAGGTTCACCCCCAACCCGCTACTCGGCCCAGACCCACAGTCCCTTGTTGGACAGGGTGTAGAACTCGTCGGACAGGATGCGGTAGTGCATGGCCTCTTCCTGAGCCAAACGTTCAAACATGGCCTTGCCCAGGGGGTCGTCGGTGGATTGGGCCAGCCGCGAGTAGCGCTCCTGGGCCTTCTGCTCCGCGTCCATGGCCAGGTTGAGGACATCCACCACCTGGCGCAGGTTGGCTTCCTTCTGGGGTGCCTTGCCGCCTTCGGGCTTGGGGCGGGCCAACTCCTTGCCCTGGTACGCGATGTACTGGCCCGCGCCGAGGGAGCGGACCAGGTCCGCCAGTTTCTGCTCGTGATAGGCCTCAAAGTCGGCCAGTTCCAGCAACAGAGCCTTGCCCTGGGGGTTGGCAGTCTTCTCGGCGGCGGAGAGGTAGAATTGGCGTGCGGCGCGCTCGGCTTCTATGGCCGTCTGTACGGCATCCAGGAGCCCCTTGTTGTCCATGCGCTTCCTCCGGAGATGGCAGTACCCTAGCATACCTTACATAGGGCGATTTGTCAAGACACGCATGGATCGTGTACGCACGCCTGCGCGAGGAAAGCAAAGAGGGCCTGAAGCAGAGAACAGCCCCAAACCATCCTCCATTGGGTTGCCGAGCAGGACTTACCTCACCCATCCTCACCCCAGCAGGTTAGGTGGGGTCAAGAGCCCCATCGCGGTTCGCCATGCGGCGAAGCGGACTTCGCCAGATGTGGAGCGGCCCACAAGCGTGAAGACCCCAAGGGTCTCGGAGACCCCCTGGGGTCTATTCTCTTCTCCATTCGTGTGGATTCGTGTTATTCGTGGATAGCGTCCGGCGGCTATGGAAAGGCGCCCTACAGGTTTGGGCATTATGCCGCCAGCCAAGGTGCGACGCACTTTCGGAAGTGCGTCGCACCTTGGATCAGAGTCTCGGAGACCCTTGGGGTCTTTGCGCAGTCCCCAGACTGA
>JACIWU010000131.1 GCA_014360805.1 Chloroflexota bacterium | reverse complement strand
GGAGAGGACGATCGGGGCCGCCTGCTAAGCGGTTGTAGGGACTAAAATCTCTACCCAGGGTTCGAATCCCTGCCTCCCCGCCTTGTGCCCCAGTAGCTCAGGGGATAGAGCGCAGCGCTGCGGACGCTGAGGCCACAGGTTCAAGTCCTGTCTGGGGTACCACGCGCGCCTGTACCTCAATTGGATAGAGGGCCGGTCTACGAAACCGTCTGCTGTGGGTTCAAGTCCCGCCAGGCGCGCCAAGACAAGCCCCGCCCAACACGGCGGGGCTTGTTGTTTCCTTCGGCGGCTACTTCTGCCACGGCTCAAAGCGAATGTTGCTGACGATGGTTATGGGCCAGGACGTGCCCATCGCCGAGATCTTCCCCGACACGTCCTGCTTCAGCGTGCCGCCCAGCAGCCAGCCGGTCTTCTCGTCCAGGTCCATGCTGCCGCTTTGCTCGCCCGACAGTTCGTAGGAGATGCTCATGCCGGCCAGTTCCATAGGCTTGGCACCGGGGTTGGGGCGGACGTCGGAGCGGGTTTCCACCGTCGCAACGCCGTTCTTGCGCGCTTTCAGCGTCCATGTGGTGTCCAGAATCATCGGCATGCCCGATGCCAACACGATTTGCCCGCTCCACGAGTCGCCGACGGCGACGGGCTTCTCGGGATAGAAGAGGGCGGCCTTCTCAAAACTGTCCTTCAGCGCCTCGTCGCTGAGTTGCGTCCGCAAGAGTGCCTCCACCTGGTCGCGGGCGCTCCCCGCGGGCAAGTTCATGGCTTCCAGTATCTCGGACACCATCTGGTCCGCGCCGCGGATGTCGGAGATCTCGCCGGTCGGCGTCATCTTGGCGGAGAATCCCCGCCCCACGAGCGCGGCGTAGCCTATCGCGGCCTGCGGCACCGTGGCGGGCGGGTTGGCCGAATCGTAGGATACCTTGCCCATCGGGCTGTCCTGTTTGTACGACACCCAGTCGTAGGTAATCTTCACCCCCATGCTGCCATCGGGGTCAACGCTCTGGACCTGGTAGGTGTAGGCCATGCCGATGGACTGGGTTATGGTCTGCGTCTGCCCCATCAGGGTCTGCGTAATCGTCTGGTCGGCGATCATCTTCGCGCTGTAGGATTTGCCAGGCTCCAGGCGCAGTTTCAGGTCCAGTTTCTTGCTGCCTCCCCCGCAGGATACCAACAGTGCGACGATGACGAGGAGGCCGACGAAAGTCAGGATACGCTTCTTGCCCATCATGTTTCTCCGTGGCGCGGCTTTCACGCGCCTGCCGATTGTTGTCCGCGAGTCGCAACGCGAATGGGATTGCGGACTCTCGCGGCATTGCAAACTCACCCTTACCATGCGCGAACCACACACCATTCCAGGGTCGTCTCGGCGACGGGAAGCCCGTCCACGCGTGCCCCTTCCAGCAACTCCGATGGCGGCGTGGGCAGCGCGCGGCCCTTCCGCGCGTTCACCACCTCCACACGCCAGCCCGCCTGGGTCATCAAATCCACCAGCGACTCGCGCACAAGGAGCGGGGCCACGCCGAACTCGCGGAGCAGGGCGACGTTCGTTTCGTCGTCGGCGGGGTAGAAATGCGTGATAGCGAGGAATTCGCCCGACACCACCCGCCGCAGTTCGGCCAACAATGCGCCGGGCTTCTCTATGTTGGGCAGGCCGAGGTTGGTGGTCATGGTGGACACGGCGCCGTCCCGAAACGGCGTGCGGCGCGCGTCCATCGCCAGCAGGCTCACGTACTCGTGGAGCCCGGCGGCCCGAAACGCCTTGCGGTCGCGGCGCAGGACGCGCAGGCTGAAGTCGGTGGCGACGACGGGGCGGCGCAACTCGCGGGCGATGCGCTCCACCAGGTCGCCGCGCCCCGACGCCAAGTCCACGATGGGGCCGGGCCGATCCCTGATGTGGTCCATGACCCAACGCTTCTGGCTTTCGTGGCAGGCAAGGTACTCCGGCGTGTACAGGTGGGGCAGCGCCGCCTCGGCGACGGCCCTGGCCTGCGCGAAGTCGCCCCGCTCCTCCAGCGCCAGGGCGCGGTAGAAACGATCCGCCGGCGACAGGGTGTCCAGCGGCGCGAGCAGCAGGCGTCGTTCTATGTCGGGGTGCTCCTTGAGGTAGGCGCCGAGGGCGGTGGAGGTCTGCTCCCACAGGTCGTTGCGCGGCAAGTCCGGCGGGAGGAAGACGCCGATGCCCTCGCGGACGAAGTAAGAAGCGTCGCAGCCGGCGCAGCGGACATCCGCCGTCTCTATGTGGTTCCCCTCGCGTTCGCCGATGCTCCACCGAAGCGCCCCGCCGCACACCGGGCACTGGAGTTCTTCGCAAACGTGCTCATGCATGGCCTACTCCTCCATTCGGTTCCAAAGTTCGTTGGTCGCGCTCCAGGCATAGGCGCGACGCACTTCCGAAAGTGCGTCGCACCTCGGTCGCCAACACAGTTCGGAAACGAAATTACTCCTCCGTGTTGACCTCGTCAGAGTCGGGGGCGCTGGCCCATCGGGAAGCCGTCAGGAGCAGCGCGCCGGCCACGAGTAGCGGCCCGCCCAGAAGCCCCAGGAGCACGGCGAGCCCCCATCCCGTTACCTCGCTGATGCTGGCGCTCCAGACGACCCAGGTGGTGAAAAACACGCCCTCGGCGATGAGCAGGAGCGCGGCGGTCCGCTCCCACCTCAGCGAGATCGCCACCGTAAGCAGCAGGACGCCCCCTGGCAGCAGGAGGTGGAGAATCCAGGACAGCGCCGTGCCCTCCTCCCATGCCGAGGTGATGCCAAACCAGAGCCAGACCAGCGCCAATACGATCACGATGGAACGGGCCGCGATGCGCAGCCGCCGCAGGATCATCGCTTTCATGTCCCCCCTCCGCCACTGCGAAAAACTCCGGTGGGTGAAGCATAGCACATCGGAGCGCCGAACGCAAGGCCCACCGGCGGCCTGGGGAGCAAGCAGCCCCTTCGCGCGAGCGATGCCAAGCCCGCCCGCAACTCCGTGCCCACTTCGGGGTTTGTATGTTGTGAACGCAATCGTAATAGGAGGTATCGGAGATGATCAAGATTCTTACCGACAGCACAGCAGACCTGCCCCCTGCGCTGCACGGCCATCCTCGCATTGACACCATCCCGCTCAAGGTGGTTACGCCCCAGCGCACCTACCTGGACCGCGTAGATCTGGACACCCCCGAATTCCTGAACTTGCTGAAGAACTCTCCCACGCTGCCCACGACCTCGCAGCCTTCGGCGGGAGAGTTTGAGACGAAGTACCGGCAGATGCTGGGCGACGGCGCGGATGCGATCCTGTCCATCCACATCTCCAGCAAGTTGAGCGGCACCGTCAGTTCGGCCCACGCGGCGCTGGAGACGTTGAGAGGCGCGCCGATCACGGTGTTTGATTCCCTTTCCACCTCCATCGGCCTAGGCCTTCTGATCCAACAGGCGGTGAAAGCCCTGGACGCCGGCGAGTCTCTCGCCGAAGTGGTCAAGGTGCTGGAAGTCATGCGCGACGCGATAAAGATCGGGTTTGTGGTGGACACCCTGGAGTACCTGCACAAGGGCGGGCGCATCGGCAGGGCCTCGGCGCTGATGGGCACGCTCCTCAACGTGAAGCCGGTGCTCACCCTCACCGGCGGCGTGATTGAGCCGCTGGACAAGGCCCGCTCCAAGCGCAAGGGCATAGAGCGCACCCTGGCCTACATCCAGGAGTCCATCGGCACCGAGCGCCCCATGGTCGCAGGCATTGCCCAACTGGAGACCGCAGAGGAGGCCGAGGGCGTCCGACAGGCGGTGATGGACCGGTTCAACTGCAAGGACTGTTTCGTCGCGGAACTCAGCCCCGTCATCGGCACGCACACCGGCCCGGGCGTGATCGGCATTGCGGGTTGCCCGCTGCCGTAGCGCCGAACCTACGCATCCCCAAGCCGCCTGCGGACAGGCGGCTTTTCTTTTTGCCTTTTCGCGCCGCCTGGTGCTATACTGCCGCTGCACACACCGCGCAACCAACCTTCGGAGAAAGTGTTCTCATGAGTAGAAAAAGGCAGCCGGAGAATCAGGGCGAACAGGCGGAGGCGCTGTCCGATTCCTGCCTGATTGAGCGCGCAAAAACTGACCCGGAAGCCTTCGGGATTCTGTACGAGCGGTACGTGGATCGCATTTACTCGTACGTTTACTACCGAACAGGGAACCAAGCCGACGCCGAAGACCTGACGGCCAGGACCTTCTATCGGGCGATGCAGCACATTCGCCGCTATGAGGAGAGGGGGCTGCCGTTTTCGGCGTGGCTGTACCGCATCGCCCACAACCTGGTGGCCAACTGGCACCGCGACCGCGGCAAACGCCAGATGGTCTCGCTGGATGAACTGTACTCGCTGACCGTGGGCGAGGGGCCGGAGCGCATGGCGGAAAGACACGAGCGCACGGAGACGCTGCTCCGTGTGATACGGAGCCTGCCGCCCGAGCGCCAGGAACTGCTGATTCTTAAATTTGTGGAGCATCTTTCCAACGCCGAAATCGGCAAGATTATGGGACGCAGCGAGGGGGCCATCAAGTCCTTGTACCATCGGACGCTTCTCTCACTGCGAGAACTTTATGCACAACTAGAAACAGGAGGTCTCCTCGCGAATGAGCAACAAAGGAATTCGCATCGTAACGGATAGCGCGTCCACCATACCGCCGGAATTGGTGAAGCAACTGGACATTGAAATCGTGCCCATCAGCCTGACCGTGGGCGACCGGGCCATGGACGATGGCGAGTTATCCCCCGATGAACTCTATGAAAAAATGCGACAGGGGATTGTCGTGCGGACGTCGCAGCCCGCGCCTGGGCGCTTCGCGGCGGTCTATGAGCGACTGCGCGGCATCGCGTCCTCGGTCATCTCCATCCACATCACCAGCCAGCACAGCGGCACGTGCCAGTCGGCGGCGCTGGCCGCATCCATGTTCCCCGACATGGACATTGAGATCGTGGACTCTAGGGGCATCTCGCTGGGCACCGGCTACCTGGTCATTCGGGCCGCCCAGATGGCCAAGCAGGGCTTGAGCAAGGAGGAGATTCTGGCCGCCATCAACGACATGAAGGAGAAGATTTACACCTTCTGCACCGTGTCCACGGTCAAGTACCTGCAGATGGGCGGGCGGCTGGGCTGGGTCGCGGGCACGCTGGCAACCGTGCTGGACATCAAGCCCGTCATGAGCGTGCGCGACGGCACGCTGGGGCTGATGGCCAAGGTGCGCACGCGCGCTCGCTCGCTGGACGCCATCATCCAGGCCACCATGGCGGCGCTTCAGGACGCGCGCGACCGGCAGATCGCCGTGATCCACGCCGGCGCGCTGGAGGAGGCGCGGCAGGTCAAGGAGCGCCTGGAGCAGTTGATCGGGGGCAAAGTGGCTTTCCTGCTGGAGGCTCCGACCGTTCTGGCGGTGCACGGCGGGCCGGGGCTTTTGGGCATCGTCTCGTATGGCGCGTAGCGGGGGCTGCCCTGTCGCGCGGTGTGAAAGTCTATGACAGCACGCGAGCAAACAGAGATTGGGAGTTTCCTGGCGAATATGGAAAAGGATGTGCAGCGCCTTCTGACGCCGGTGCAGCCCGTGCCTGCGTTCCGCGAGCGGCTACGTGAAGTGCTGATGGCCGCGGCTGCGACGGGGGCGTGCGAAGTGCGGCTGCGCCCTCGGCCGCGGCTGCACGTCTGGGTGTTGGTGGCATCCGGACTGGCGCTGGCCGCGTTCCTCGGGCAATACTTCCTGCGTCTGTTGCGACGCCCGCAGTAGAAGCGCGCTTGTGAAACAATTAAGGAGCAGGATGGGTCGCCTGTCCTGCTCCTTACTCACATTCGGCCCTGTCTCGGTTCCAAAGTTTGTTG
>JACIWU010000130.1 GCA_014360805.1 Chloroflexota bacterium | reverse complement strand
AAGGCGCACTTTCAGTATCCTATCCTCGGATCGTGGCATTGCAACCGACCACGGCGAGGCCATCATGCGCGTCGCGGATACTTTCAGTATCCTATCCTCGGATCGTGGCATTGCAACTCCTCAAGCCCCTTGCTAATGCTCGTCGCCACGATGCCTTTCAGTATCCTATCCTCGGATCGTGGCATTGCAACCCCTGGCTGCGCGGCGAGGGTGATGGGGCGACTATCTTTCAGTATCCTATCCTCGGATCGTGGCATTGCAACGATGTATGCAGATGGTAAGGTTGCGGTCAAGGAGACTTTCAGTATCCTATCCTCGGATCGTGGCATTGCAACCGGCGGTGGCCTGCGCGCTGGCGTGGCTGGTTCTCACTTTCAGTATCCTATCCTCGGATCGTGGCATTGCAACCCACCCCCTATAGTCCCCCCAAAAAGGCCATTTTTTGGCTCTCCGCGCGCCATCGCGGCTCCTAGAGGCCTACAGAGTGCGTTTTTCGGGGTTGCGGGTCTAGACTCGGTTGTTAATGTGCAATTCTATCGCAAATCGGTTTTTGCGCAAAAATCGGTCTCATTTGCGAAGGTCGCCGGGCAAAAAGAAAATGCCCGGCGTCGGCCCGCGCTTCAGACGACGTCGTTGCAGAATCGCCGAAATTCGCAGATGGTGCATTTGCCCCGCTTGCGAGGCGGGGGCGGCATTCGCTCGTGGAGCGCGATGTCGGCCATGGCCTCTACCGCCTGGCGGACGCGGTCGCGCATCTCGGCCGTCAGGTCCACCTGTCTGGCCCGTCGCGCGGGGATGAGGTACAGGAATCCGCGATGCGATGGGATGCCCCACGCTTCCTCCAGCAGCATTCCGTAGGCTACGACCTGAAGGGCGAAATGGGTCACCACCCGCCCGGCCGTGAGTTTGTAGTCCACCGGGATGGCCTCCAGGGTGCCGCTGGCATTGTCGTCGGTGCGGATGGCCATGTCAAGGCGCCCGCGCAGGCCCAGTCGCGCGGAGTAGAGGGCGACGTCAAAGAATCGCTCGCCGCGCCGCAGGCCGTAGGCGCGAAGGGATCGGCGCTCTTCGCGCCTGTGCTCGGCCCGTCCTTCCTCGGTGCCCATCTGCATTTTGAAGGTGGTGGGGCGCACCTTGGGCAGGCACTGGTGGTAGTACACGATGCGCGGGCAGAAGAAGTATTGTTTTAGGTCGCTGACCCGGAAGGTGAGGCTTTCTTCTTCGCTTTCTGTACCCATACTTGTCTTTTGGCCCAGCATCGTTCGCAGATGGGGAAGATTTGGACGTTGGCCTCTTTTTTCCCCGCGCGCTTTTTGATTTTCATCAGGAGTTCTTCCTGCCGCGACGGCGCCAGCGTCCCCAGGAACGCCGAGTATTGGATGCGCTGGAGGCCGTAGTCCAGGCAGATGTCGGCGACTTTGGCGCGCAGGCGGTCGTCGGGGATGTCGTAGACGATGATGGCGTTCATGGCGGGTTAGGCCTCCGGTTTCCATACGCCGTCGGGTTCCAGCGTGAACCGCGTATCCTGTTCAACGACCGACCCCGGCACCCAGCAGACCTGCGCCGGGGTGAGGCGCATGCCAAAGCGCCGGCTATCGCCGTGGGTCTCGCGTCCTACGAGGGGTTCAATGGTTCCTCGGGCGGCCACATTCTGGACCAGCGTGTGAGCCAACAGCGGCTCGCCGGGCTTGCGCTTGATGGACGGACGTCCGCCATCCAGTTGCCACTCGCGGTTATCCCCTTCGGAGAATGAGACCAGGCGCAACTGCCCGAAGCCGTAGCGCCGCTCGCCGCCGACCCGCAAATCGCCCAGCCAGGCGGGCCAGTCCAGTGTTTTGTCCAGGAAGACCCAGCCGCCGACGCGCGTCCGCGCTCCATCTCGGTTGTGCGGGGCGATGAACTCCACCTCGTGCAGGCTTCCGTGCTGGGCCGAAGTCGTCGCCGGATCTAGCGCGGTGGTAACGTGGGCGTCCAGATAGCGACGCTCAAACTCGGCGGCGGTTAGGTCGCCGTATTTCAGGCCGTTTTCCCCATAGCGGGGGTGAAGCGGCGCGCCATTGTCCTGGATGAACCAGTAGCCGAAGGCGCAATGGGCCTTGACCCATTCGCCGATCTTCTGATAGTCGCCTTGCGGAACGTCCGTGGTGGAAAAGCCACGGCGGGTCAGGGCCTCGGTTACCGCGCCCCACAGGTTGCGCGCGGGGATGTAGTAGCGCGTGCGCTGGAGGTTGCCCACCTTGTGATAGCCGATGTGCAGTGGGCTGCGCAGTTCGTAGGTTGCCGTGTATAGGGTCCAGGCCATACCCGCCTCCTATTCCAGCGCCTTGGCGTGATAGCGCGCGTAGATGAGGGCTTGCTCCAGCAGGCGCTTGGCGAGCAGGAGTTGATCCAGGTCGGAGGCCAGGTACTCGCGCACGGCTGCCAGAGGCTCGCCGGCGTGTTCAAAGCCCTTGATGCCGGCCTCTTTCAACAATTCTCTGGCCTGATCGCGCAACTTGCCGGCGCCTGGCTTTTCCCGCTGGCCGCGCGAGGCCTGGTAGAGGAAAAAGGCATAGACGCCATCCTCTTGGAGCACGCCCAGCGATTTGGTGATGTGGTTTTCGGCGTTCTTGCCGATGGCCTGGTGGACCTCGTCGGCAATGTTCCAGCCGAATTTGGCGCAGAGTTGGTCCAGATTCTGAGTGCTCATTCCGCACCTCCCGCGCTGAGATTCAGCACGCGCAGCCGGCCCATGCCACGGGTGTTCATCCCGCCCACGCCAAGGGACTCAAAGAGGGTGAGGCCTTTCTCAACGGTCTTAATGACTTTTTGCTTGCCGCCGTTGTTCTGGAGCGGCGCCTTGTCGCCGATCTTGTAGAACTGCGGGTCACTGACAACCACCTCAAAATAGAGCACGCTGGCGCGGGGCAGGGCCTCGTAGGTGAAGAGCGCGCGTTCGGCCGCGGCGCCGGTGGCCGGGTCAATGCTCACCGAGGTACGCACCTCCAGGTTGTCGTTGACGATGTGGCCGAACATCTTGTTGGAAACCAGCACGGCGTGCTTGAGAATGTCCTGCGGCACATTGGGCACTTGATCTTGAAGCGCAAAGTCGTTGCTCGCTACATCCAGCATCAGCCACCCCAGGTTGAGTCTGCCGCTGGCTTTGACGCCACTTGCCACGCGCACCTGATGATCCTCCGGCTCGGCTCCGGGGATTTCCAGGTCTTTGAGCGCATCCGGGCAGGTTACCCAGACCGGCCCGGCCAGGGAGTGGACGGGGAAGAAGACGAGGCGCGCGTCGGAAAACTGCGCCAGACCCTGGAAACTGCCCTGGTCGCCCTTGCTGAAGCCAAAGGTAACGCAGATGGGACAATCGGGCCGGCCGCAGTGGCCCTGGTAACCTCGCCCAGTGTCGGCCTGCCCCTGGCCGGCGCAGTGGGGGAACTTGCCCTCTTCCTGCATGGCGGCGTAGGTGCGCGCGGCGCCGGAGAGGCTGGTGCCGGGAATTTTGGGCACGTTGGTCCCCGGCTCGCGCACGATGCTCATGTCCACGCGCCCCAGGCGCATCCCGCCCGTGCCCACGTGGATCGGGTCAAGAGCGAGGGCGTAATACTTGTTTACGTCAGGTTGACAAGTCATTTCAAGCCTCCTTCTTTTTTGCTTTTTCTAGTTTCAGTTTGAGAATGTGCAGGTGGAGTTCCAGGCAGTGGGCGAAGCGGCCACTCGTTACGTCTTGCGGTGTGATCACATCGGGTAAGGGGTTGCCCTCCTTGTCTTTGCGTTCAAACAGACTGGCCTCCTTGAGCGTTGTGCGCGTCAGGTGCTCAAACTCTTCGCCGTCCCTGTCCCAGGCGGAGCCTTTGCTTTCCAGCAGCGCCTGCACGTTGCGCAGGCCGGTATCGGTGATGCCGCTTCCCTTCAAGGCGTCCCACATGTCCATCAGGCGGGGGAGTTCATCCAGCAGCAGTACGTCTTTTTCCGGGTCAAAGTGGAAGCGCTGGGCGGTGCTTTCCAGGAAGAGGTAGGCCAAGCGCGAGGGGGTAACCTGAACCACGTCGCCTTCCTTCAAGTCGTTCACATGCACGAGCCAGCGGCGATTGTGTTGGAAGCGATACCGTCGGTGATCCGGTGTGCTATCGGCGAACTGCGCGACGAAAAAGTAGGGATACCAGGGGTCCGGCGTTGTGCCGTCGCCCATCACGGTTGGAACGTTCCATTCAACGCCGTTCGTGAACACGATGTGACCGTTGGTAACCTCCTGCGCCACCGTCCACGTTTCTTCGTTGAGAGGTGCTGCCAGCATCCGCCGCGCAGTGTCCATCGCCGCCATCAGAGGGGTCTTGCGCTGGAAGAAGACCAGGCCCAGGAAGAGCGGCAGGCGGTTCTGGACTTTGCCGAATTGCTTTTGGTATTCCTGGCGGATGTCGTCCGCAATCTCCAGCGCCTCGGCGGCGGGGACGAGGGCCAGGAATTGGTCTGGGGAAGCCAGAAGCGGGAGATAGGGCTTGTAGGCCGCCATTGCACCCGGCGCCGGCTTCGCCTCCTGAACGGCAAAAGTGAACTGGCGCCGTGGATTGTCCGGATCGTCAAGGCGGATGACCTGGCCCGGTTTGATCTCCCCACTCAACTGCAGGTTGCTGATGGTGACGAAATGTTGGGCTTCTGCGTGCCAGAGGAGGCTGATGGCCTTGCCATCTACTGTGCCATCGTAGGGGACATTTCCCCTCCAGCCGGCCTTTTGGTCGGGGGTGATCAGCCGGCGGACGCAGCGCAAGGCGGCGTCCTGGCCCTGGCCGTAAGTATGCCCGGCAAGGATGCTTTGCTCCACCGTCTCGGTCCAGAAGCGCTGGCAGGTCTCCCAGACGCGGCGCAGGCGGGCGGGGGAAGGATTCTTGGGGGTGCATTGCTCAGGCGCGTTCTCCGCGGCCCTGACCAGCATGGTCTGCACCAGGTCGCCGGAGAGCCAGTCGTCCAGCCCGAAGCGGCCCACGAGGAGCGCCACGCGGTCGTTGTGGTCGGCGATTTCGTCCATCCAGATGGTTCGCGCGGGGTTCTGTTCCCATGTGGCGATGCGCGAATCGCGGCGCCGCTCGCAGGTTTCGCACGCCTCTTTGCCCTCCCGCATGGGACGCAGACGGCAGACGGGGCAGAGTTCCAGGTTGTCTGCTTTGGCTTGCCACAAGCCTTCAATGATTTGAGCATCGGCTTGGGTGGTAGCAGGCTTGATCAACATACCCTTGACATCAGGCAATTCGTCTTTAGTTGTCGTCGCGTTTTTCGTCCAATTTGGATCTTGTCCCCACCAGGAAGACTGCTCCAAAGTCACTACTGGCGAGAGATCGCCCTCGATCTTTTTTGTAAAGGTGTGGATGATTTGTGCTTCCAGTGTCATTCCCTGGTCATCGGGGATTGTGAGCAAATTGAGCACATCAGGTACGACGAAGATACTGCCGTCTTGGTCGCGATAAACCTCGCTTCCAAGGGGATATTCCACCTCAAGCAACGTGCGTACTTGATCCAGAGCATCGGACAGTAACTTTTGTCGAGCCAGTAGATCTGGCACTCGGGCAACATTGGAGATGTATCCCAGACCGTCAACCCGAACGCTGAGCAAGCGCCAGCGCAAGTCTTGAGCAGAGGGCACGGTTCCCGTTAACAATGAGCCGGCCAGCGCGGATTTGTAAAGTGCCCCCACGAGGGATCCCCAACTCCACAAATCCACCTCGTTGATAGGGCGGCGGCTGTCAGCCACTGTTTGAGCAAATAGGGTACTGATTCGTTCTCTCAAATCTTGTCTATCTGACGCAAGCGTGGCTAACTTGCCCCACGGCAAGTTCCACAATCTGGTTGTCAGGGTTGTTCCGACAGATCTCTCGCATCC
>JACIWU010000129.1 GCA_014360805.1 Chloroflexota bacterium | reverse complement strand
CCCCCCGCCCGCCGCCCTCGCCGCCCCGGGTGAGGCGCGCTACGTACTCGAAGGAGAAGTAACGCCGCGAAAGCGCGTGCGCGTGTGCCCGCGCGGGGCTGAACCCCCGCGCTCAAGGAGCGAAGCCCCCTTCGGGGGCTGGGCCTAGCCCGCAGGGCTTCGCGCCTTCAGCCTGATGCCTCAGCATCGGGCGTAGTACCCTTCGTGTGGATTCGTGTAATTCGTGGATGACCCCAGCCCGCGAACATACGTTTTCCGCGCACTCCGTATCCTCGGCGGTGGAATCCGCCGCGCACCTTGACAGGACGTACCGCCTTCTGCTATCCTTTCGGCAGAGGGCAGGGCGGTTTCCCGTGCGCTTCTGCCCCGCGGCGCGCGATCCTACGTCCTGGAGCGGCACATGGCGGAACAACCCGACGGCATAGAGTACCACCCGCGCATCAAGGAGATGCCCACGTCCGAGCGGCCACGCGAGCGGCTCATGCACTATGGGGCGGGCGCGTTGTCCAATGCCGAACTTCTCGCCATCGTCCTGCGGGCGGGGGTGCGGGGGCAGAACGTGCTGGAACTGGCACAGTCCCTGCTGACGCGATTTGGCGGGCTGCGCGGTCTGGCGCGGGCCAGCGCCCGAGAGTTGGCCGCGCTGAAAGGCGTGGGCGAGGCCAAGGCGTCGCAGGTGTTGGCCGCGCTGGAGTTGGGAAAGCGCATGAGCGTGGAATCGCCCGCCGAGCGCCCTCAAATCCAGTCGCCCCGCGATGTGGTCAACTTGGTGCAGGCAGACATGTCGCTGCTGGAACAGGAGCATCTGCGGGTGCTGCTGCTGGACGCCAAGAACCGCGTGCAGGAGACGAAGACCGTGTACGTGGGGCGGCTGGACGGGGTGGACGTGCGCCTGGGCGACCTGTTCCGCGATGCGGTGCGGACGGGCGCGGCGGCAATGGTGGTCGTGCACAATCATCCGTCGGGCGATCCGACCCCGTCGCGCGAGGACGTGCAAATCACGGCGCAGATTCGCCAGGCTGGCGACATGCTCGGCATTACGCTGTTGGATCACGTCATCATCGGCGGCGGGCGGTTTGTGAGCCTGAAAGAGCGCGGGCTGGGGTTCTGAACGGCCGCGTAGACGCTATTTCACAGGGAGGCAATCCGATGACAGGCAAAGCAGGAGTAAAGGCGGGACTCGTGGGTGGAGGCGTGGCGGCGATCCTGGCGTTCACGACCTTCATCCCATGCCTGCAGTGCATCACGGTGCCGCTGATGCTGCTGGCCTACGCAGTGGCGGGCGCGCTGGCCGCCTATTGGATGCCCGCGCCGTGCACAGCAGGGGATGGCGCATCTGCAGGCGCGGTGGCAGGAGCCGTCGCTGGCGCCATCGGCGGGATCGCCTGGATGATCGTGTCGGCGGTGTCCTATTCGGTGCTGGGCGGCGCGGAATACGTGGTGCGCAACCTGCCGACCGAGATGCTGGACACGCTCCGACAGATGGGCATTGACCCGTATGCGCTGTTCGCGCCTGGGGTCGTAACGCTGGGCAACGGCTTGTGCTGCGGCGTGCAATTTCTGGCGGCGGTGGGGCTTGGCGCGCTGGCGGGGGCCATTTTCGGCCCAACGCGCAAGGCCGGCACCCCGCCGAGCGAGGAGGTGGTAGATGCTTGATCTCATCAAGGCGCGAAGGAGCATCCGCAAGTACACGGCCGAGCCGGTAAGCGACGAGCAAGTGCGGGCGATGCTGGAGGCGGCCATGGCGGCGCCATCGGCCAACAACGCGCAGCCGTGGGAATTCGTCGTGGTGCGCGATGCGGAACTGCGGCGGCAACTGGCGGCCACCCATTCGTGGTCGTACATGGCCGCCGACGCGCCGGTGGTGTTCGTCGTGCTCGGCGACCCGCGACACTCCGACCATTGGGTGGAGGACACGTCCGCCGCGACGCAGAACCTGCTCCTGGCGGCGACGGCCTTGGGCCTGGGCGGGGTGTGGGTGGGCATCTACCCCCGCCGCGAACGCGAGGAGCACGTCCGCAAGGCGCTGGGCATCCCCGATGACCGGCGCGTGCTGTGCCTGGTGCCGGTGGGCCACCCCGCCGAGCGCAAGCCGCCGCGCACGCAGTACGATGCGGCCAAGGTGCACTACGACCGGTACGGGGGCCGGTAACCACGCGGGGGGTGTACCCCTCACATCCCCCTGCGCCCCCTTCTCTCCCCGCTGGCGGGGCGAGAAGGGGGAAACGGCGCGCGGTGGCGGGCCGTTCCCTCTCCCGCCGCAGGAGAGAGCAAGGGTGAGGGATGGCGCGGCCCTGCGCGGGGCTAAGCCCCCGCGCTCAAGGAGCGAAGCCCCTTCGGGCCTATCCCCGCGTGGATTCGTGGATGACCGCAGTCCACAGGGCTTCGCCCCTTCAGCCCGGCGCTTCAGCATCGGGCGTAGTACCCTTCGCGTGGATTCATGTAATTCGCGGATGCCGTGCGCCCAAAGCCAGTTGCACTTGACAGCCGCGCGCTGTCTGCTACACTGCGCCCATGGCATGGTCAGGCAAGGTCTATCCCGAATTCCGCATAGACACCGAGCGCGAGTGGGTCGCGTTCAGGCGCGCGCTCGTTCGGCGGCAGGTCGCCCAGTATCTGGGGCTGGACGCCTGTCCGCACCGGCTGCAGTGGCTGGAGTTCGGCCTGTTCTACTACCGCCTGACGCTGGTCATGGAACACTACCGGATGCTGCCCGAGGGCTCGGAACGCTGCGCCCTGCGTCCGCTGCTGGCCGAGGCCATGCTGTTCCTCAAGGCGTGCCGCGCGGCCATGAGCGACCGGGCTACCGCCGCCTCTGTGAGCGAGGAGGATGCCTTTGGGTTCCTGGGCGATACGTGGATTCCGCCTTTCTGACGCCGACCGCCTGACCGAGATCACCCCCAACGTTTGTATCCCCCAGGGTACTGCGCGTCCACAAGACGGGCCATGGCCTGGAAGTCGGCTGGCAGTCGGAGGAGATGGCGCTGGCCGAGCCGTATGACAAGGGCGCGAGCGGAACCTGCGCTCCATCGTCGTGGGGACGCAGCCCGGCAACGTCCCCGCGCCCCATGCGTTCGGCGGGCCGGCGTGAGATCCCGCGCTACGCCACGTCGCGGCGCATTGTGCGCACCCCGAGCAGCGTGAGCACAACGGCGAACGCGGCCAGAATCAGCAGGTTCGGCCAGATGTCGCCAAGGCTCCAGCCCTTCAGCATCACGTCGCGCAGGGCGCGGTTGGCATAGGTCAGCGGGAGTACATACGCGAACGGCTGCAGGTACGACGGCATCTCCTCCACGGCCCAGATCGTCCCGCCTAGCAACACCTGCGGGAAGATGACCAGCGGGATGAACTGCACCACCTGGAACTCGTTGCGGGCGAATGCCGACGCCAGAATCCCCAGGCTTACAGCCACCACCGCCAGCAGCGCGATCACCAGAAACAGCAGCGCCAGGCTCCCCAGGTAGTGAATCTTCAGCACCCAGATGGTGAAGCACAGGATGACGGTTACCTGCAGTAGGGCGAACAGCCCAAGCCCGCCCATGTAGCCCAGGACGATTTCGGCGCGGCTCGCCGGCGTGGCCAGCAGGCGCTCCATGGTGGCCTGCGCCCGCTCGCGCAGGAATGAGACGCACGTGAGCAGGAACACGAAGAACAGCGCCAGGAACCCCAGGAACACCGGCGCGACGAAGTCCAACGTGTCAAATTGGGAGCCGGCGTAGAGGTAGGTGGCGTTGAGGGTTACGGGCAGTTCCGCGCCCTGGGAGCCGCCCGCGGCCATGCCGGCCAGGGCGCGGATGGCGGCCTGCGTTACGCGCGCGGCAATGGCGGCGCTGCGTCCGGGGTTGGATCCCTCCAGGCGCAAGTCCAGCGCCACCTTTCGGTTGCGGACGAACTGCGCGGAGAAGTCGGGGGCAAAGACGAGCACGCCCTGCACCGCGCCATCGCGCAAAAGGGCGTCGGCTTCCCCCTCGCTCACCTCTCGGACCCGGAATACGCTGTCGGCGGCGAGTTGGGCGGCGATCTGCTCGCCGATGGCGATGGGGCGCGCCGCCATGGGCACGGCCACGGGCTGATCCCGATTGGCAATGCCCAGCGACATGGGCGCAGGCTCGGCCCGGAACAGGATCGCGCCCAGCGTCAGCAGCACCGTGGGCACCACGAGGAGCAATCCCACCGTCCGGTGGTCGCGGAGAATCTGCCTTATGACGCGGCGGGCGATGGCGAAGATGCGCCCGGCGCTCATGGTTGTCCTCCTTCCAGGCCCCGCTCGGCGAAGTGGATGAAGGCCTCCTCCAGGGTATCGGCGCCGGCCTTCTCGCGCAGGTCGCGGGCCGTCCCCTCGGCCAGAAGCCGACCCTGGCGCATGAACCCCAGGCGGTCGCACCGCTCGGCTTCATCCATCACGTGGCTGGAAACGATGAGGGTGGCGCCGTCTCGGGCCAGTTGGCGGAAGTAGTCCCAGAAGGCCACGCGCAGTTGCGGGTCCACGCCAACGGTCGGCTCGTCCAGCAGGAGGAGGCGCGGCTTGTGGACGAGCGCACAGGCCAGTGAAGTCCGCTGCCTCATCCCGCCCGACAGGGTGCGGACGAGGCTGTCGGCGCGGTCGCCCAAGTCCACCAGGGCGATGAGTTCGTCCACCCTGCGTCGGGAGACGCCGCCGCACATTTCGCCGAAGAAAGCGATGTTCTCGCGCACGGTCAGGTCCTCGTACAGGGCGTTCGCCTGCGGCATGTAGCCCACCTGCGCCAGGACGGCCTTGTCGGGCACGACGCGCCCCAGGACGCGCGCGCTGCCGCCAGAAGGCCGCAGCAGGCCCACGAGGAGGCGGATGAGGGTGGTCTTGCCCGAGCCGTTCGGCCCGAGGAGACCGTAGATTTCGCCCGACCGCACCGCCATGTCCACGCCATCCACGGCGCGGACCGAACCGAAGTGCTTGCGAATGGCGCTTGTCTCCACAATGACATCCATAAGCCCTTGCTCCTTGAGAGAGTTGGGATTGTCCCACGCCACATGATGGTCGCGAATCATGGCCGCACCTCGTTGTCGGCGATGCCCGAATCCTGGCCTTTCAGCACGCCGTGCATGAACACGTCGGCCAGCGCTGTGGCCCAGTCGGTTTCGGGTAGGTTGAGGACGGGCCGCAGCCGGAGGATGCGCTCGGTGAAGGCGTACCCTATGAGGATGCAGATCAGCGCTCGGCTAAATATGAAGGGAGGGACATCGCGCAGGCTGGCGGCATCGGCGCGGGCCAGCGCATCGTGCAGCGCCATGAACCCCGGGAACACCCGCGGGATGAGGGCGGCCAGCGTCGCGCCGCCCCGCTCCTGGGCGTCAATCAGCGCGAGGGCAATGTAGTCCCCGTGGACAGCGAGGAGGTCCAGCGCGCCACGGAACAGGTCGGCCAGGGCGGCCTCGGCGGTGCGGCCCTCCGGCGGGGTCAGGAGTTGCGCTATCTCGTCCAGCGGGGCCGCCTGACGGAGCACGGCGTCAAAGAGCGCATCCTTGCCGGGGAAGTGGTTGTAGATGGCGGCCACGGTGATGCCCGCGGCCCGCGCAACCTGGCGCATGGTGGTGGCGGCGTAGCCCTGGCGGATGAACAGGTCTTTGGCGGCGGCCAGGATGGCCTGCCGGGTGTGTTCGCCCCTGGCGACGGTCGCACGATGGTCCACGGACGCGCCTCCGTATGAACGAGCGTTCGTTCACATTATACGCGAAGAGAATCGGCGCGTCAAATCGCGCGCGGGCGCGCCGGATTTCACCGCCGAGGACGCCGAGGGCGCGCAGGGGATCATGGATTTGCTCACAGTGGCCGTGCGCGTGTCCGCCCGACGCTGAAGCATCGGGCTGAACGGGCCAAGCCCCGAAGGGG
>JACIWU010000128.1:4302-5899 GCA_014360805.1 Chloroflexota bacterium | reverse complement strand
GGTGCGACGCACTTCCGGACGGGCTTCCCACCTGCGCACCAACACAAAATAGAGGACCAAGCCGTATATTCCGCAAGGTCCGAGGTTCGTGGGGGAATGCAAGGCAAGCGTCCGGCGCGGATTGCGCGCGAACGCAAGACGGTGGAAGCGATGATCCGCATCTACTGTCGCGGGCAACACGGCACGCGCGGCGACCTGTGTGCCGACTGCGAGGAGTTGCTGGCCTACGCCGAGGAGCGGCTGGAGAGGTGTCGGTTTGGCGCGGACAAGCCCACCTGCGCCAACTGTCCGGTCCACTGCTACAAGCCCGACATGCGCGAGCGCATCCGCGCCGTCATGCGCTACGCAGGCCCGCGCATGTCGTACCGCCACCCCATCCTGACGCTGTTCCACTTCTGGGACGGGCGGAAGAAACCGCCGAAGCGAACGGGGGGCCACCCGTAGCGAGCCAGGCTCATCCAGATCTCTGCGCCAGCACGAAGAGGTGCACAGACTCGCTCGTGTCCAGGCTGTCGGGCACAAGCCTGTGCCACTCCACGGCGAATCCGCACTCCGAGAGCATGTCCAGGTAGGTATCCGTGTCGTAGTGACTCCAGTACATCGGCGCGCCCATGAAGTTGTCCTCATAGTCGGGCAGGTCGTTTGCCCCTAGGCACAGCAGCGCCCATCCCCCGGGTTTCAACATGCGGCGGAAGTTCTCCAGCAGCGGGCGGTGCGACTCTCGCCGAACATGAATAATGGCGTAGTAGGACACGATGGCGTCAAACGAGCCATCGGGGAAATCCAATTGCGTGATGTCTCGGCAGAAGAACCGCGCTTGGGGTACATTCTCGCGGGCCAGGGCAATCTGCGCCGCCGAGAAGTCCACGCCCGTAACCTCAAATCTCTGCGCAAGGATGCGCGTTATGGGCACGCCCGCGCCGCAACCGGCATCCAGCACCTTCGCGCCCCTCGGCAGTCGCCGCGCCAGTTCGGCCAAGAGTCGCACATCATCCGAGTCCTCGCGACGATCCTCCGTATAGGCTACGGCAATGGCGTTGTAGCCTGCCCTGACGATGTCCTCTGCACGTTCTGACGGCCCACCCTCGGGCCTCGTAGGTGCCTGCCTTGGTGTCTCCTCTGCGTCATCAGCGATCTCTGCCGTGCGTCTCATCGCCCGAACTCCCGCGCGAGCAGCCCCATGCTCAGGTGCAGCACGGTGGGGCGGCCGTGGGGGCAGGTGCGCGGCAACGCCGATTGCTCCAACTGCTCCACCAGCGCCCGCATTTCTTCCGGCGTCAAAGTCTTGCCGGCGCGAATCGCCGCATGGCAGGCCACTACCGCCGTTACCCTGTGGCCCTGCACGGGGGGCGGCGGTTCCTGCCCCAGTTCGTTGAGCGTGTCCCGCAGCACCGTCGGGATGTCGCCGGCCGCCACATCCGCCGGCACCGCCCGAACCAGGCACGTCTCGCCGCCAAACGGCTCTATGTCAAACCCCAGCGCGGCCAGGTCGTCCAACGCCTCCTCCAGCGTGCTCATCTGCAGCGGCGTGAGTTCCACCGGCAGGGGTTCCAGCAACTGCTGTACGGGCATCTTGGAGGCGGTCTTCTGGGCCATG
>JACIWU010000128.1:0-4292 GCA_014360805.1 Chloroflexota bacterium | reverse complement strand
TGGGCCGCGTGCTGGTCAATGAGGTACAGGCCATCGGGGCCTTCGGCGATGATGTACATCTGCGCCAACTGGCCCAGCACGCGCAGGGGCGGCAGTCGGCGGGCGGCGGGATCGGGCCGCTCCGGCACCGCAAAAACCGGTGTGCGGACGGCTTCCGTGTCGCCCGTGCGTTGGGCCTCAAGCCCCAACTGGCTCAGCGTGCGGAACCGCTCGGCGCTCCCGCTGTCGGCGGAGATGGCCGGCTGGTCCACCTGCATTTCCGGCACGGGCGCCCGCGCGATGAGGGTGCGGCGCACGGCCCGCTGCGTCTCCGCGAAGACTAACGACGGACTGCGGAACCGCACCTCGCTCTTGGCGGGATGGACGTTCACGTCCACCTCGGACGGATCCATCTCCAGCAGGAGCACGGCCACGGGAAATCGGCCCTCCGGCAGCAAGGTGTGGTACGCCTGGATGACGGCATAGGCCAGGGAGCGATCCTGCACCCAACGGCGGTTGACGAAGAACATCATCCCGTCGCGGTCCGACCGGTTGAGCGCAGGCTCGCCGATGTAGCCGTACACGCGCACCGCGGCGTCGGGCGACAGGCCCGGATCGTCGGCGGGGTCCACCGGCAACAGGCGCGTGGCCGTGTCCGCGCCAAACACCTTCGCCAGCACGTCCACCAGCCTGCCGCTGCCGGGCGACTGGAAGGTAAGCCGCCCGTCGCGCACCAGCGAGAACCGCGCCTCGGGAAAGGCGATGGCGTACCGCGTTACCACGTTGGCGATATGGGCCGACTCGGTGGCGTCGGCCTTGAGGAACTTCAGGCGCGCGGGCACGTTGTAGAACAGGTTCTCCACCGTTACGGTTGTCCCGCGGGGGCTGGCGCGGCCCTCGCGTAGGGTAATTTGCCCGCCCTCCACCCGCAGGAACGTGCCCACCTCGTCCTCCGCCGCGCGCGTCAGCAAGGACACCCGCGACACGGCCGCGATGCTCGCCAGCGCCTCGCCCCGAAAGCCCAGCGTGCGGATGGCCGCCAGGTCCTCCACCGATGCGATCTTGCTGGTGGCGTGGCGGGCGAAGGCCAGTTCGGCCTCGCGGGCGGAGATGCCGCTCCCGTTGTCGGCGACGCGGATCAGGCGGCGGCCCCCCTCGCGGGCCTCAATCTGAATCTCGGTAGCGCCCGCGTCCAGCGCGTTCTCCACCAGTTCCTTCACCACCGAGGCGGGGCGTTCCACCACCTCGCCGGCGGCGATCTTGTTGGCGATTTCAGGCGGCAACAGGCGTATCGGCATGGACTCGTCCTTCGCGTTCTTTCACCGCGGAGCACGCGGAGAGCGCAGAGGAAGCCTGTATGTCTCGGCGGTCTCTGCGTCCTCAGCGGTGAATCTCATTGTAGCACAGGCAGGAGCGCAGGCAAAGTGAGTCGGGCGCCGGTCATTGCCAGACGTGTAGCACGGCTACCCCTAGCCGCCGGGGGTTCTTTCACCGCGTAGCGCTCGGCGTGCTCCCCGGTGAAACGCATTGTAGCACAGGCGGGTGGCCTGGCCGTAGAGTGCCGGCGAACCCCGCTTGACCGCGCCCGCGAATGCCGCTACAATGGCGATGGGTAAGATGAGGGCAGGCGATGCAGAGGAACTGGTGCATGATGCAGCAATTTGAAGACAACCAGATACGGAGCCAGGTACCCGACTACTTCCGCAATCTGCGGATCGTTGAAGCGCTCCTGGCCGAGGCGCGGGCGCTGGGCGTATTTCCGCTCCGCGACCCACTGGACGGGATTGACGTGGACATCCGTGTGGCGGAGGTGATGCGTGTTCACGGCCTTGCTGGAGAAGATCGCGCTCGCGCTGGATGAGGCGGGCATCCCGTACATGATCATCGGTGGCCAGGCCGTGCTCTTGTACGGGGAACCGCGGCTGACGAAAGATATTGACATCACCCTCGGAGCGGGCTTGGACCGATTGACCGACGTACTGGGGCTGGCGCAAGGAGCAGGGCTCAAACCTCTGGTCAACCCGGATACGTTCACGCGCAAAACCCTGGTGCTTCCATGTGAAGACCCGACTACCGGCATCCGCGTGGACTTCGTTTTCTCCTTTTCACCGTATGAGCGGCAAGCCCTAGAGAGGGTTCGCAGGGTGCGGGTTGGCGAGGCCGACGTGCGCTTCGCGTCGCTGGAAGATGTGATTATCCACAAGATCGTCGCCGGCCGCCCACGAGACCTAGAAGACGTCCGCGCGATGCTACTAAAGAACTCCAGCGTGGACCTGGCTTACACGCGCACGTGGCTTCGGGATTTCTCTGATGCCTTGTCTGAGCCATTGCTAGACAAGTTTGACCAGATACTCCGAGAGACGGGTTTGGGCACTTCGCCCGAGTGCGGATAGCACATGCCCGCGACATTTCCGCAGTCCGTGCGGGGCCGAACCGCACAGCCGCCCTGCACAATATGAATCTGGCGGCAGCAAACCCTTGTAGCAAGGAGACCATCATGCGCAAATACGATCTCATCGTCATTGGCTCGGGCGCCGGGATGAACGTGGCCGCGAACGCGGCAGCCCACGGCATGCGCGTCGCCGTCGTGGAGCACGGCCCCCTCGGCGGAACCTGCCTGAACAACGGGTGCATTCCCACCAAGATTCTGCTGTACCCCGCCGACGTCGTCCGCGCCCTTGAGGACGCCGCCGCCATCGGGGTACACGGCAGCGTCTCCAGGGTGGACTTCGCCCTCATCATGCGGCGGATGCGCGCCTACGTGGACGAGGGGCGAGAGGAGATGGAGCGCGCCCTGGCCCACTCTGCCAACCCCAAGGTGTACCGCGGGACGGGCGAATTCGTCGGCGACTACACCCTGCGCGTCGGCAAGGAGACCATCACCGCGCCCAAAATCCTCATCGCCTCGGGCGCAAGGCCCCTGGTGCCGCCCGTGGAAGGGCTGCGCGAGGCGGGCTATCTGGACAACGTGTCCGTGCTGAACCTACAGAAGCCGCCGGAAAGCCTTGTCATCATCGGCGGGGGCTACATCGCCTGCGAGTACGGCCACTTCTTCTCGGCTATGGGGACGAAGGTTACCATCCTGGGGCGCAATCCGCGCCTGCTGAAGGAAGAAGAGCCGGAGATATCGGAGATCGTCCGCCGCCGATTCTCCAAGTATGCGGAGATTCACACCAACTTTGAGGTTGTCAGGGTTGCCAAAGCCAACGGCAAGAAAGTCGTAACCGCCCGCGACCGCAGCGACGGTGAGACCTACGACTTCGCCGCCGATGAGATTCTGCTGGCCGTGGGGAGGCGATCCAACGCCGACCTGCTGAAGCCCGAGAAGACCGGCGTCCAGACCGACAAGGACGGGTGGATTGTCGTCAACGAGTACCTGGAGACGACCAAGCCCAACATCTGGGCGCTGGGCGACGCCATCGGCAAGCACATGTTCCGCCACACGGCCAACCACGAGGCCGACGCCGTGTGGCACGCCATCGCCACGGGACATCGCCACCCGATGGACTTCCACGCAGTGCCCCATGCCGTGTTCGGCTACCCGCAGGTCGGCTCGGTGGGCATGACCGAGGCGCAGGCCCTGGCCGCCGGGCGCAAGATTCTGGTCGGGCGCGCCCGTTACACCGACGTAACGAAGGGCTACGCCATGGGCGAGGAGGATAGCCTGGTCAAGGTGATCGTGGAGCAGGAGACGGGGAAAATCCTGGGCTGCCACATCGTCGGCACCGACGCGGCCATCCTGGTGCAGCAAATCGTGTACATCATGAACGCGGGCGATCAGTCGTACACGCCGCTGGCCGATTCCCAGGTCATCCACCCCGCGCTCAGCGAGGCGGTCATCACAGCCTTCGCCCGCCTGGCGCCCCCCGGACACGAGCATCACGGGCGCTGAGCGCGGTCCCGCGGCACGCTGCGCCCGTTCAGCGCGGGGGTTCAGCCCCGCGCGACGATGCGACGATTCATCCCCACCCGCGTGGAGCAAATTGGCAATTTGCTCCACATCTCCGCCCACGGCGAGGAGGACGGCCGAAGGCCGGGGGTGAGGTGCGCCTTCACCCCACCCCGCCCGACGCCAAAGCATCGGGCTGAACGGGCGAAGTCCTGCGGGCTAGGGGCGGATTCGCGTCCATTCGCGTGGATTCGCGGTTCCTCGTCGCCCGACGCTAAAGCATCGGGCTGAAGGCGCGAAGCCCCGAAGGGGCTTTGTTCTTTCAGCGCGGGGGTTTCGCCCCGCGCGACGATGCGGCGATTCATCCCCACCCGCGTGGAGCAAATTGGCAATTTGCTCCACATCTCCGCCCACGGCGAGGAGG
>JACIWU010000127.1 GCA_014360805.1 Chloroflexota bacterium | reverse complement strand
GCTGAACGGGCGAAGCCCTGCGGGCTGCGGGTAGCCCCGGAGGGGCTTCGCACCCGTAGCGCGGGGGTTCAGCCCCGCGCGGGCGTGATCATCCACGAATCACACGAATCCACGCGAATAGGGAACGCAAGATTGCTTTGCGTAGGGCGGGTTCCCATACTGCGCTCTGGCTCCGGCGGCTATAGAAAGCCGCCCTACTTGACTGGTGTGAATATACAAGATGAAAGGGGAGGGCCGGGGTGGGGATAGGTGAGGCAAACCCTGCTTGGCAACCTGACGATGCCCGGGCTTCCCCGCTCCGGAATGGAAACGCACCCGGCAACATGCGAAGACTCGCGGGATTAGCGGAGCATGCGCGCCACCATCCGCCGCAACTCGTCGGCGCCGAAGGGCTTGATCAGACGGGCCTGGCCGGTCTCCTCCAAGAACGTTACCGTCCGCTGGTCGGCCACGTCGCCGGTGATGAAGAGCACGCGCGGGACCAGGTCGGGGTAGAGGACCTGCAACTCCATGAAGAACTGATCGCCGCGCATGGACGGCATCTTGATGTCCGAGATGATGAGATCGGGCTTCTCGTCGGCCAGCGTGGACAGCGCCTCCTGCCCGTTTGCCGCGCATCGCACGGAGTGCCCGGCCCGCTGGAGCGTCTTGGCGATGAAGTCGGCAACGGCCGGCTCATCCTCCACCACCAGGATTCGTGCAGGGGCAACGGGTGGGAGTTCGCCTTGCTCCTCGGCCCCTGGCAACGGCTCCGCGGCCGCCGCCACCGGCAGGTCCACGAAGAATCGGCACCCCTGCCCCTGCTGGCTCTCAAAGGATATGGACCCGCCATGCTGTCGCACGATCCCCTCGGCGATGGACAACCCGAGGCCCGTGCCGTCGCGCTTGGTGGTGAAGAACGGCTCAAAGATGCGGTGCTGCAATCCGGGAGGGATGCCCGGGCCGTCGTCTGCGATCTCCACGCGGATGGTGCGGTCGTCCAGCAGATGCGAGCGCACCGTCAGGTTCCCCCGTCCGTGGGCGCGGGCCATGGCCTGGTGCGCGTTGTTGACCAGATTCAGGAAGACCTGATGGAGTTGGTGCGCATCGGCCAGGGTCTTGGGCAGGTCGGGGTTCAGGTCGGTCTCCACGGCGATGTTGTCCATGTGCAATTGGTACGCCTTGAGTTGCAGCACCTCGCGCACCGGCTGATTGATGTCCACCCACTCGCGGCGCGGCTCGTGCTTGCGCACCACCGACAAGAGCCCCTGGACAATCGTGCGGGCGCGCAGGGCGGCCTCGGTGATCTGGTGCAGGTCGTCCTTCAGCGGGGCCGACTCGGCCTCCTCCTCCAGCATCTGCGCATACCCCAGGACGGTTGTCAGGGGGTTGTTGAGTTCGTGGGCCACGCCCGAGACCAACTCACCGATTAGCGAGAGTTTCTCGTTTTGGGCCAGAAGTTCGCGCGCCGCCTGCAACTGGTGGAGTTGCTCCGTAACCTTGTTGTACAGTTGCGCGTTCTGGATGGCCGCCGCCGCCTGGCCCGACAGCGCGGTGAGGAAGGTGTGAAGCGCGCGGTCAAACCCTTGCGTCGTGCTGGCGAATACCGATAGGACGCCGATGATCTGATTGCCCGCGATGAGCGGGAAGCCCCAGTACGTCTGGATGCCGGCCTCGCCCAGCGGTCGCAGCGCCGGGATGTCGCGGCGGTCGCCCAGCCCCGACAGCGACACCGCGCTCTGCGCGTGCAACACCTGCTCGCCCAGGTAGTCCAGCGCGGCCCACCTGCCGGCGTTCTCCAGCAGCGCGTCCAGGCCCGACTGCTCGGCCAGCGTCTGCACGCGCGTGCTGGCGTCCACCAGCGTAACGGCCGCGCCGACCACACCCTCCAGGCGGCGAATGTGCTCCAGGAGAATGCGCAGCGTAGGGCGCAATTCCAGCGTTACGGACACCGCCATGTCCACGTCGCGGAGCGCCGCCAGCCGCGCCAGGTTCTGCTCCGACTCCTCGGCCAGGCGCAGGCGGATGATTCCCTGCGCCAACTGCTTGCCCACGCCAACGAGCGCGTCCAGCCGCGACGCGGGAATCGGCCGATCCTTGGGGAGTGCCAGACACATCGTGCCCAATTGTTGCCCCTGGTGGGTCAGGGGGATGGAGATGGTGGCGGCGATGCCTTTCTCCCTGAAGGCCGGCGGCGCCGAGGGGCCAACGCGCACGACCTGAACGGCCTCGCCCGCGCACATGGGTTCGCTCTTGCCCAGCAGCCGCAGCAGTTCCTCGGCCTCGCTGACGGGCATCTGGTGGGCCACCGCCACCTGGCCCCCGTTTTGGCGGATGCAGATGGCGCCGGCCCTGGCTCCCAGCAGGCGCACGGAGCGTTCCAGCGCCGCCGCAAGCATGGGCCGGAGTTCGCGGGCGTCGCCGACAATCTCGGCGACTTCGGTCAGCAGCGCCCGTTCCTCCTCGTGGCGCCGAACGCGCGCGCGCAGCCCCAGGGCAACAACCGCCAGCCCTACGACTACCACCAGCCCCGCGATGACCACCCACGGGGAGAGACCTGCAACCCCCTCGGTTTGTAGAGCCGCTTTCGGATGGGAGGCACACGGAAGCAGGGCAAGGGACAACTTCCCCTGTGCCCCGCGCAGTCTTGGCAGCAAGGGTAGGCTCAACCGAGTTCTCACGTTTCCCGCCACCCGATTGCGGAGCGCCTGTAACCGCCCGGCGCCCCGTGATTTCGTGGTGCGCTTACATGATACTATACCCCCACTCACTTGGCACTCACATGCAGGCCGATTTCGCCCCTGTACGTTAAGATTTGTACACGTTGACAAAACCCCGCGCCGATGGTAGCATTGGGGCGGAGGTGCGCATGCCGAATTCCGGCGAGGGGTACACCGTCCCCCTGGAGGAACTCAAGTTTCGGTTTTCGCGCAGCGGCGGCCCAGGAGGGCAACACGTGAACCGCTCGGCCACGCAGGTGGAACTGCTGTTTGACGTGGCCCACTCGCCCAGCCTGACCGAAGAGCAGCGGGCGCTCGTCATGCAGCGCCTGCGCGGCTACATAGACGCCGACGGCGTGCTCCACCTGGTGTCCAGCAGCACCCGCAGCCAGTTGCG
Source organism: Chloroflexota bacterium (assembly GCA_014360805.1). Classification (NCBI taxonomy): domain Bacteria; kingdom Bacillati; phylum Chloroflexota; species Chloroflexota bacterium. The sequence continues at coordinate 2,843 of JACIWU010000127.1, read as the reverse complement.
CAATCGGGAAGAGGTCGTGCGCCGCTTCGCGCAGATGATGGAGCGGGCGCTCCGCGCGCCGAGGCCGCGCCGCCCCACCCGCCCGACGGCCGCAGCGCGGGCGCGACGGCTGGAGCAGAAACGCCGCCGCGCCGAGATCAAGCGCCTCCGCGTCCGACCCAACAGCGAGTAGCCCATGACAGATACACCCGCGAGACGCCCAAAGTTCAGCGCCACAAGCAGGAATCGGTGTATGTTCGCAATCCTGGCAGGCGTCATCATGACCGCGTTGCTCGTCGGCTACGCCCTGGTGGAGCCGCGTCGGCTGGGTGTTACCCGATTGGAGATCGCCGACCCCGACGTGCCCGACGGCTTCCAGGGCCGCACCATCGCGTTCCTGTCGGACATCCACCACGGCCCCTACTTCTCCATCGGCAGGGTCAGGCAGGCGGTGGACAGGGTGAACGCCCTCCGGCCCGACATCATCCTCCTGGGCGGCGACTACGTCCACCGCGACGCGAAGTACATCGCGCCGGTTTTCGCCGAACTCGCTCGACTCCGCGCGCCGCTGGGGGCGTTCGCCGTGGCCGGCAACCACGACCACTGGGAGGGCATTGACGAGACGCGGGCGGCAATGGCGCGGGCGGGCATCGTGAACCTGGACAACCGCGCCGTATGGGTGGCCATGGGCGGCGACCGCATCAAGATCGGCGGCGTGGGCGACCTGTGGGAGGATACGCAGGACATCGGCCCCACCGTGGACGACGCGGACGAGGGGGACTTCGTGATCCTCCTGTCGCACAATCCCGACTACGCCGAGCGGATCACAACGCGCCGGATAGACCTGGTGCTCAGCGGCCACACCCACGGCGGGCAGGTTACGCTGTTCGGGTTGTGGGCCGCGTTCGTGCCGTCGGCCTACGGGCAGAAGTATCGCAGCGGGTTCGTGGACACGGGCTACACGCTCGTTTTCGTTACCAACGGCGTGGGCACCATCACGCCGCCGGTGCGGTTTTGCGCCCCGCCGGAAATCGTCGCCATCACGCTGAGACGCCGCTACTAGGAGGCCATCATGTGGATTCCAGCAAACACGCCCGAAAACCGGCGCCTGCCGCGCGGTGCGGTGCGCGTCAGCCAAATCCTCATCGCCATCGCGCTGCCGGTGGCGCTCATCCTGACCAACGTCTTCCTCCTGGCCAGCGATGCCTTCATCCGCCACGAATACGACAAGCCGACGTTCCCCGCGGATGAGTACTACCCGCCCGGCGGCTACTCCCTGCCGCGAGCCGAGCGCGAGGCGCTGGCGAAACTGGGCCTGGCGTCGGTGTTGCGGCCCGACGGCATCCGCCTGCTGGAGGAGGCGCGATTTGAGCGCACGGGCGAGCCCGCCTTCAACGAGCGCGAAATCCGCCACATGCGGGATGTGAACGTGCTGATCCAGCGGGCGCGGTTGGTGTTGTGGATCGCATGGGCCGCGCTGGTGGGGGAGGCGCTCCTGCTGCTCGTGGCGGGCGAACTGCGCGCGCTGTTCCGGGCGTTGTGGGCCAGCGCCGTGGCGAGTCTCATCGCCTTCGCCGCGCTGGGGGTGTTCATCGCCGTGGGGTTCAACGTGTTCTTCACGGCGTTTCATCGGGTGTTCTTTGAGGGCGACACGTGGCTATTCCTGTACTCGGACACGCTGATACGCATCTATCCGACGAAGTTGTGGTTTGACGTGTCGGTGTACCTGGCGGGGATGACGCTGGCGGAGTTGGGGCTGGTGGCGGCGGGGAGCCGGCTGGCGCTGCGGCGGGGCGTTGAGGCGAGCGCCTGACCCCCGCGCTGACGCCCGCCGCGCGGGGTGCGCCGGCCGCGTGCGGGCGGGAGGAGATGGGGGGCCGGGCGGAGGGGCCTCACGGTAAGACGGGGAAGGGTCCTTGCAGCGCCTGGAGCTACCACTACCCCAGCCTGGCAGATCGAGGCGGTGGGTAGCGACAGGGAGGTAGGCTTGTACGAGACCTCGCTGGCCCTCGGTGCGTCCGGCTGGCCGCACATCAGTTACTACGACTAAACCAACTACGATCTCAAGTACACCTATTCAGTCAGTGAAGCCGAGAGCAGATATTGTCAACACATTTGACCAAGGTAGATCTACCGATCCTGAAAGGAGAGTCGTGATGAAACGCTTGCTCATTTCACTGTTGTTCGTTCTTCCACTGGTGGTAGCAACCACGACCTGCTCGACCGGCTCTCCGGGGCAGCAGGTCACGCCGGAGATGACCACTCCGCCCCGGCGGGAGACGCCGACCCGGCCCGCAGACAGCGTGCCGACTCTGCCCCCTGATAGAGAATCGCCCTCGGGCAAGGCGACGAGCGGGCAGCCCGGAGGACAGGTCGTCGCCTACGTCCCCTCGGAAGGCATCGGGAACATCGCCGTCCGCCTGACCTTCCCCGAAGTGCCGCGCTACCCCGACGGGGCCGGCGTGGTGGTGGATGTGGCCCCCTTCTTCACACCCGTCAATGACTTCTATGAGGACCTGGACGCCGCCCCCATCGGACTGATCCGCGTGGCCTACCTGTGGCCGGGCAAGGAATCCCGCAGCACGGGGGCGCGCTCGGATGGCCGGTTCGACTACGGCGGGGAGACCAGCATCCGTGCCCTGCGGGATGTCATCCGCTTTGCCGCGGGGCAGATTCCCGATAAGGACGGTCACACCATCGGCGATCTAAGCCCCTTCCCCGTGCTGACCGGCCAGGTGGGGCTGTACGCCTTCTCTCACCCCGGCATCGCCGCGGTCAACGTCCTGGCCCTCTACGGCGACCGGTTGAATGTCCGCTACTTCGTGGGGCGTGAGAATCCCACGGTGGACGCCCTCTCCGCCGTT
>JACIWU010000126.1 GCA_014360805.1 Chloroflexota bacterium | reverse complement strand
GTGTCCTTCGCGATCCAAACACCCCTCACCCTGGCCCTCTCCCGCTGGGAGAGGGGACGGTGGCGCCCGACGCTGAAGCATCGGGCTGAAGGGGCGAAGCCCTGCGGGCTAGGCCCAGCCCCCGAAGGGGGCTTGGTTCATTCAGCGCGGGGGTTCAGCCCCGCGCGCGATCTCGGCGGCCGCCCGCACACCCCCAACTCCCAAGCGCTACGCTCCGTTCCCCATTCGCGTAGATTGGCGTTATTCGCGGTTACAGTTCGTAGTGCGGCTCGCCCCAGCCGGCAGAGAGCCATCCACGAATAACACGAATTCACACGAATAGAGAAGAGAATCACTCCCCAGCCGCCTTGCCAGCGCGCGCGCCTCGGTGTATAATGCGCCAAAGGGTCATAGTGAGGCGGTCAGGCGATGCGTCCCTTCGTTCATCTCCACGTGCACAGCCAATACTCCCTTCTGGACGGGCTCGCCCAACCCGAAGCCCTGGCCAAGCGCGCAGCGGAACTCGGCATGCCCGCCATCGCGCTCACCGACCACGGGGCGCTCTACGGCGTCATTGAATTCTACGAGAAGTGCCAGGAGGCCGGCGTCAAGCCCATCATCGGCTGCGAGATGTATCTCGCGCCCAACTCCATGCAATCGCGCGCGGGCCGCGACGACCAGCATACGTACCACCTGGTCCTACTGGCGCGAGACAATCAGGGGTACCAGAACCTGCTGAAGATCGCCACCGCGGCGCAACTGGAAGGGTACTACTACCGCCCTCGCATTGACAAGGAGTACCTGGCCGCCCACGCCGAAGGGCTTATCGCCCTCAGCGCCTGCGGTTCGGGCGAGATTCCCAGGCTCATCAAGGAAGGCATGCTGGACAGCGCCAGGGAGGCCGCCGCGTGGTACCGCGACGTCTTCGGCCCCGACGGATTCTACCTGGAACTGCAGTACCACGAGGGCATGCCCGAGTTGGCCGACATCAACCGCGCCATGGTGGACATCGCGCGCGAACTGGGCATCCCGCTGGTGGCCACCAACGACGTGCACTACGTCCACGCCCGCGACGCCTACGCGCAGGAAGTCCTCCTGTGCCTCCAGACCAACGCGGTCATGACAGACCCCGACCACATGAGCATGGGGGACAACAGTTTCTACCTGAAAGACGGCGACGAGATGGCCGCGCTGTTCCCCGAGTGGCCCGAGGCGCTGGACAACACCCTGCGCATCGCCGAGGCGTGCAACGTTCGGATTGAGTTCGGCCACTACCATCTGCCGCCCTTTGAAGTCCCCGAGGGTTTCACGCCCCAGACCTACCTGGCCAAACTGGTGGAGGAGGGCCTGGCCGAGCGCTACCCAGACATGCCTCCGCACGTCCGCGAGCGCATGCAATACGAACTTCGGGTCATCCACGACATGGGGTTTGACACCTACTTCCTCATCGTGTGGGACCTGGTTCGCTACGCCCGCAGCAGGGACATCTGGTGGAACGTCCGCGGCTCCGCGGCAGGGAGCATCGTGGCCTACGGCCTCGGCCTCACCTACGTGGACCCCCTGGCGCAGGAACTCATCTTTGAGCGCTTCCTGAACCCTGGACGGGTCAACATGCCCGACGTGGATTTGGACTTCCCCGACGACCGTCGGGACGAGATGATTCAGTACGCCATTGACAAGTACGGGGCCGACCAGGTGGCGCAGATCATCACCTTCGGCACGTTGGGCGCGAAGGCTTCCATCCGTGGCGCGGGGCGCGTGTTGGACCTGCCGCTGACCGAGGTGGACCGCGTCGCCAAACTGATTCCCCCAGGCCCGAAGGTTACCATTGGTGCGAGCCTGGAGGCGGTGCCCGAACTCAAGGCGCTCTACGAAGACGAGAACGCGCCCTACTTCAAGACGCTGATTGACACAGCGCGGGCGCTGGAGGGCGTGGCGGCCCACGCTTCCACCCATGCGGCGGGCGTCGTGATTGCCGACAAGCCGCTGGTGGAATACGTAGCCCTGCACCGCCCCACCAAAGGCGAGGGCGGCGTCGTAACCCAATACGAGATGGAGGCCCTGGAGAAGATCGGCCTGCTCAAGGTGGACTTCCTCGGGCTGGCCACGCTGACCATCATGCGGCGGGCGTGCGACCTGATTCGCCAGAACCACGGCGTAGCGTTAGACCTGCGCAACATTCCCCTGGATGATCCCGCCATCTACGATCTCCTGTCCAGCGGCCACGTAACGGGCCTGTTCCAGGTGGAAAGCGAGGGGATGCGTAAGGTGCTGCGCGGCCTCCAGCCGCGGCGATATGAGGATGTCATGGCGGTGGTGGCCCTGTACCGCCCTGGCCCCATGGACTTCATCCCCGACTTCACCGAGCGGCGACATGGGCGCGTCCCCATTGAATACATCCACCCCAAACTGGAGCCGATCCTTCGCAAAACCTACGGCGTCATCGTGTACCAGGAGCAGATCATCCGCATCCTGACCGACATCGCGGGCTACACCGCCTCGCAGGCCGACAACGTGCGGCGCGCCGTCGGGAAGAAGAAAAAAGAAGTCCTGCTGGCCGAGCGGGAGAAGTTCGTCCGCGGAGCCATGGAGCACGGCGGCGTCAGCGAGGACATCGCCAACCAGATCTTTGACCAGATTGAGAAGTTCGCCAGTTACGGCTTCAACCAGGCCCACGCCGCCGACTACGCCTACATCACCTGCCAGACCGCCTACCTCAAGGCGAAGTACCCGTTGGAATACATGACGGCGCTCCTATGCGTGGAGCGGGGCAACACGGAGAAGATCGCCCTCATCGCCGCCGAGACGCGCAGGCTGGGCATTGAAATCCTGCCGCCCGACGTGAACTACAGCGAGTGCGACTTCCTGATTGAGGACGGCAAGATTCGCTTCGGCCTGGGCGCCATCAAGGGCATCGGCGACGGGCCCATCAACGCCATCGTGGCGGCCCGCAAGGAGGGCGGCCCCTTCGCCAATCTCAACGATTTCGTCAAGCGCGTGGACCTGCGCCTGGTGAACCGCAAGGGGCTGGAGTGTCTGATCAAGGTCGGCGCCCTGGATCGGTTTGGCGAACGCAGGCACCTCCTTGACGCCATTGAGACGATGATGTCGGTGAGCCAGAAGGAATGGGCCGCGCGCGAAGTCGGGCAGATGTCCATGTTTGACCTGGTGGACGACGGGGCACTGTCGGGCGTGGCCATTCTGGACACCGTCGGCAAGCCGCGCCCCGCCACTCAGAAAGAGCGCATCGCCTGGGAGCGCGAACTGACGGGCACGATCTTCACCGAGCACCCGCTGCAAACCATGCTGAACCAACTTGAGGGCCTGGAAGTAACGCCCTCCACGGCCGTTACCGCCGAACTCGTCGGCCAGCATGTAACGCTGCTGGGGAGCGTGGCCCTGGTGCGCACCACCAACACCCGCAAGGGCGAAGACATGGCCTTCGTCCAGTTGGATGACCTATACGGGAGCATAGAGTTGGTGGTGTTCCCCAAGGTATACCGCACGACCAAGGGCCTCTGGACTCCCGATCGCGTCCTGCTGGTGCGCGGCAAGGTGGACCTCCGAGACCAGAAGCCGAAACTCATCTGCGACTGGGCCACCGAGGAATTGTCCGTCCCGCGCGTCGCCCACGATGCCACCCCCGATTACGCGGACGCGAACGGCTTCGTCTCCGACGCCGACAACGGGTTCTGGGACGCGCCATTCCCCGACGAGCCGCCGCCCGCCAGCGAGGAGCCTGCGCCGCCTCCGCCGCCTACACCCATGCCCGCGCCCGAGCCAGCGCCCGCGGCCCAACCGACAGGCGGCGCGCCTTCGCGTCGCATTCTGGTAACGCTGCGCATCGGCGGCGACCTTGAAACCGAAAAGCGCCGCCTGAACGAACTCTATCGGCTCTTCCTGAAGTACCCTGGCCAGGATCGCTTCTGCGTGCGCCTGCAACGCGGCACTGGCGGCTGGGAACTGGACTTCCCCAACGCCACGACCGCCTGTTGCGAGGCGCTGCTCCAGGAACTTCGGCAACTTGTCCCGCCCGATGCCCTGATCGTGCAGTCGGACTAGGCGCGTGGGGCAGAAGCCCGAAAGCCCGCGAAACCGAGGGGGTGTAGGATGAAGAGAATCGGAGTGCTCACGAGCGGCGGGGATGCCCCTGGGATGAACGCCTGCGTGCGGGCCGTCGTGCGCACCGCGTTGAGCGCAGGCCTGGAGGTCTACGGCATCCGCCGCGGCTACTCGGGGCTGATAGACGGCGACATGGAACCCTTGACGGCGCGAGATGTCGGCGGCATCATCCAGCGCGGAGGCACGTTCCTCCAGACCGCCCGCAGCGCCGAGTTCATGACCGTGGATGGGCGCAAGCAGGCCGTCCGCCGCCTGAACGACCGCCGCATAGACGGGCTTGTCATCATAGGCGGCAACGGTTCCCTGGCGGGCGCGTACGAGTTGCACAAGATGGGCGTGCCCGTTGTGGGGGTTCCTGGCAGCATTGACAACGACGTGCCCTTCACCGACATGTCTATCGGCGTGGACACCGCGCTGAACACCATGGTGCACATCATTGACATGATCAAGGACACGGCGTCGTCGCATCAGCGCTGCTTTCTCGTCCAGGTCATGGGCCGCCACCACGGCTACCTGGCGCTCATCGGCGGCATCATCGCGGGCGCCGAGGTTACCATCATCCCCGAGAAGGAGATTCCCCTGGAGGAAATCGCCCGCGCCGTGGACGATGCCTACGTCCGCGGCAAGACCCACGCCATCATCGTGGTGGCCGAAGGGGCCAAGTTCGGCGCGCGGGAAATCGCCGACTACCTGTGCAAGGTTACGCCTGGGTTTGAGGTGCGGGTTACCGTCCTCGGGCACGTGCAGCGGGGCGGCTCGCCCTCGGCCTTTGACCGACTGCTGGCAACCCGTATGGGGATGCGGGCCGTCCAGGCCATGCTGGCGGGGGAATTCGGCACCATGACCGCGCTTCGGGGGAACCGCATTGAACTGGTGCCGCTGGAGCAGGTTGTCCAGGGGACGCCGAGCCTGAACCTGGGCGACTACGATGTCGCGCAGATGCTGGCGCGGTGAGCGTGCAGCGCGGAAAACAAAGCGCCCACGTGCGTTCACGTGGGCGCTGTATCGGCGCGGGGACTTCTATCCCAAATGCGGCTTGAGCCGCTCCACCAGTTTCTCCTTCGGCATGTAGCCCACGATGCGCTCCACGGGCTGCCCGCCCTTGAACAGGATCAGGGTGGGGATGCTCATCACTCCGAAGCGCGTGGCCACCGTCGGATTCTGATCCACATCCAGTTTGGTAACCTTCATTTTGCCGTCGTACTCTTGGGCCAGTTGGTCAATGATCGGGGCGATCATCTTGCAGGGGCCGCACCACGCCGCCCAGAAATCCGTCAGGGTGGGCAGCGGGGATTCCGCAACCTCTTTGTCAAAGTTGGCGTCGGTCAGATGAATCACTTCTCCCATCAGTCCTACCTCCATAAGTGTTCGGCGCTAGGCCAGTTTGAGGAACAACTCCACGATGCGGACGATCTTTTCCCTCGCCTCTTCGGTGTCGGGCAATTCCAGGCAACTGTCCATGTACTCGCGCACGATGGCGCGGCCCACGGCGTCCAGCGCAGCCCGCACGGCCATCAGTTGGGTGAGGGTCGCAGCGCAGTCCCGCCCCTCTTCCAGCATGCGTTGGAGGCCGCGAATCTGCCCCTCTATCCGCCGCAGGCGGACGAGGGTAGAGGCTGTCGTTTCTACAACTTCCACGTCTTCGGCGTCTTGCATGGGCATACCCCCCGTGGGTAGGCTTATGCTACACCAACTCGCACGATTTGTCAAACGCTGCGCGGGTAGAGCCATCCACGAATAACACGAATCCACACGGATGGAGAAGGTAGGCACGTAGGGCGGCTTTCCATAGCCGCCGAGGGCCGAGGTCAGGTATGGAAACCTGCCCTACCCTCGCTAACCGCTATCCGCGAATAACACGAATCCACACGAATGGGGAATATAGA
>JACIWU010000125.1:5779-6240 GCA_014360805.1 Chloroflexota bacterium | reverse complement strand
TTGGCCGCCGGAGATGTGAACGGCGATGGCCGGGCCGAGATCATCCTGGGCGACCGTTCGGCCGATAGGATTTACGTGCTCAACATGTATGGTACTGTGCTCGCCAGTTTCCCCCTGGATTTTGAAGGGCATGACGGTTTGACCACGGGGGACATCAACGGGGACGGCAGGGCCGAGATCATCCACGGCGACCGCGACAACTGGATTCGCGCCTTTGACATGAACGGGAACAAGATATGGGAGTTTGCCGCGGACTTTGAGCAGGGCGACGGGCTGGCCGCCGGCGACGTGGATGGCGATGGCCGCGCCGAGATCATCCTGGGCGACCGGGGCGACTATATCCGCATCTTCCACGCTGCCGAGGGGACAGGGCGCAGCACGGCGGTTTCCACGCGAATGGACTACCCTTCGGTCTGGCTGGCGTCGCTGGTCAAGAAGATGTTGCGCCCCAACAACGATCG
>JACIWU010000125.1:0-5769 GCA_014360805.1 Chloroflexota bacterium | reverse complement strand
ACGTCCTCGCCGTCATGAGCGGCAAGGGCGGCGTGGGCAAGTCGCTGGTCAAGAAGATGTTGCGCCCCAACAACGATCGGGCATCTTCGTCCTGTCCGCCGCAGACGTCCATCGGTGGTGCGCGGGATTCTATGGTGAACCCCGCCGCCTTCTACTGCGTGGCGCTGGGCTATTCGTATGTAACCGTGATGACAGAGGAGGGCGAGAGGGGATTGTGTCAACTGCCCACCGGATGGGTGGATGAGTGGGCGTTCCTGCTGGGCCAGGAGGGCGCGGAATCCGGTTACTGCAACCGGCAGGGCTACGCGCAAGAAGTAACCACCGACCCGGCCATGTGCTCGCGGTTCGCAACCGATTCGTGCGCCGTGTGCGTGCTGGGCGACGGCACGCGCGTGGAGGTTACGGAACTGATGGGACTGAGGTTTGAGGACACGGTTTGCGGCGATGGCGTTTGCCGCGATCCCGAGAACGCTGTGTCGTGCCCGCAGGACTGCCCGACCGGCGGCCTGGACGGCTATTGCGATGGAGTGGCCGACGGCATCTGCGACCGCGACTGTGGGCCTGGCGGCGACCCGGACTGCACGTTCCTGTTCCTGCCCACGATCATGAGGGATTTCCTGGTGCTGCCGTGAGCGCAGTGCGCGGCGGAAGGCTCACGCTCCGCGCAAGCGCAACGCAGAACCGACAACGAAACGCGGGAGGTGGTGAGTTGAAAGGCAAACGAACGGTTTGCGGGGGCATCCTTGCGGTGCTGCTAGTGGCCCTGGTCGTGGCGGCAGGCCAGGCTCAGGGGCCTGAATCCCAGGCAACGATGGGCACGTCGTTCGTGTATCAAGGGGTACTGCGCAGCAACAGCAATCCCGTGAGCGGGACGTGCGATTTCCGGTTCAGCCTGTGGGATTCGGTGTCGGGCGGCTCGCAAATCGGTGCGACATGGACCGAAACGGGCGTAACGGTAACGCACGGGCTGTTCACCGCGACGCTGGACTTTGGCGCCGGGGTGTTCCAAGGGGACGAGCGCTACCTGGAGATTGCTGTGCGGTGCCCGTCGGGGAGCGGCGCGTACACGACCCTAACGCCGCGCCAGGCGCTCACGCCGACGCCCTACGCGCTGTACGCCGCCGCGGCGCACTGGGCCAACCTGCTGGGCGTCCCGGCGGGGTTTGCCGACAACGTGGACAACGACACTACCTACACGGCGGGCGCGGGCCTTACCCTCGTGGGGACTCAGTTCAACGTGGTGTTTGCGGGCACCGGCGCGGCCAACACCGTGGCCCGGTCGGATCATGACCACGACGCCCGCTACTGGAAACTGAGCGGCAACAGCGGCACGAAGCCAGGCGTCAACTACCTGGGCACCAGCGACAACACGCCGCTGGAATTCAAGGTGAACAGCCTGCGCGCGCTGCGCCTGGAACCGACGAGCATCAGCCCCAACATCATCGCCGGGTTCCCGGGCAACAACGTCATCGCGGGCGGCGTGGGCGGCACGGTGGGGGGCGGCGGCGCTTCGGGCGCGACCAACCGCGTAACCGATTCCTACGGCACGGTGGGCGGCGGCGCGAACAACCAGGCGGGGAATGGCAATGTGAACCTGGCCGATGCTGCCTATGCCACCGTCGGCGGGGGCCAGGGTAACGTCGCCAGTGGCGGTTGGGCCAGCGTCGGCGGGGGTTCCTCCAACGTCGTGAGCGGCACGTACGGCACGATCGGCGGCGGTTTTCACAACGCCGCGGGTAGCGTGAATGCCACCGTGGCAGGGGGCTACTACAACGTGGCCAGCAATGGCTCTGCCACGGTCGGCGGGGGCTTCTCCAATGTGGCCAGCGGCGCTGCCGCCACCGTGGCCGGCGGGCAGTACAACATCGCCAGCGGCGCGGGCGCCTTTGTGGGCGGGGGCGGATCGGATGGTAGTACCGTGGGCGGCAATCGGGCAGAGGGCCGCGCATCCACCATCGGGGGCGGCTTGGGCAACACAGTTACGGTAACGGGCACGTACGCGACCGTCGGCGGGGGTTCTGGCAACACGGCCAGCAGCCAAAGCGCGACGGTTGCAGGCGGGATACACAACACAGCCAGCAACTACAACGCTACCGTGGCCGGGGGCGTGGCCAACAGTGCGGGCGGCGCCGGGTCTACCGTGGGTGGAGGATACCAAAACAGCGCCAGCGGCGAGGAGGCTACCGTAGGCGGAGGCCGCAACAATGCCGCTTCTGTTCACTACGCCACCGTCGCGGGCGGCGCCGAGAACACCGCGAGCGGTTACTCATCCACGGTGGGCGGGGGCTATTCCAACACGGCCGGTGGCTTCTATGCCGTTGTGGGCGGGGGTACGGGCAATACGGCCAGCGGCAACGGCGCGACGATCCCAGGCGGCAACGGCGCCCTGGCCGACCACCTGGGGCAGTGGGCGTATGCCAACGGCAACTTTGCGGCCGTCGGCGATGCTCAGACCTCGCTGTACGTGCTGCGCAATACATCCGTCGGCAATGCATGGACAGATCTCTACCTGGATGGCGTTTCTGTGCAGCTCACTATCGCAGTCGGCCGCACGGTGGGGTTTGAGATTTTGGTCGTGGGCCGCTCTAGCGGGGGAGAGTCTGCCTGCTACAGGATTCAGGGGGTGGTGGAAAACGTGGCGGGTACGACGGCCCTTGTCGGCGCCGCCTTGGTTACCACGCTGGGCGAAGACGACACTGCCTGGAATGCGCAGGCTATCGCCGATACGCGCGAGGACACGCTGCGGGTTCAGGTGAGGGGCAACGGTGAGACTATCCGCTGGGTCGCCACGGTGCGCACGGTGGAGGTCTCCTGGTAGGAGGGCGGCGATGAACGGCTCACGCTTGACGCGTCGTATTCTATGCCTGCTGCTTCTGGCTGCCCTGTGGGCCCTGATCGCCGTGCCCGCATTCGGCGCGCTTGCCCAATCCGGCGGAGGGTACGGCCTGACCTGGAGCACGATAGGCGGCGGGGGAGAAAGCGCGGGCGGCGGGTTCACGCTGGCGGGCACCATCGGCCAAGCGGGTGCGGGGGCGCTTGCCAGCGGGCCGTACACGCTCGCCGGCGGGTTCTGGCCGGGCGCGGGCGCGAATTACCTGCGGTTCCTGCCGGTTGTGATGAAGTAGCGGACGGCGATCCGTAGTCTGCCATCAGCGGCGTCAAAATGCGACGCACTTCCGAAGTGCGTCGCACTTTGACGCCCACCCCTGCTATCACACCTTATCCAGCGCCTGGTGCAAATCGGCGATGATGTCGTCGGGGTCCTCTATGCCCACGGACAGGCGGACGAGTCCGTCGCTAATGCCGAGGGCCGCCCGCTGCGCCGCCGTGAGCGCGCGATGGGACGAATGCGCGGGGTATAGTGCCAGGGTGTACAGGTCGCCCAACGTGGTGGCGGGCGCGCATAACTCCAGCGATTCCAGGAACTTGAACACGCGCCGCTTGCCCGCGCCGGCGATGACGAATGAGACGATGGCTCCGTACAGCCCGCCGGCGAAAAGGCTCCGGGCCAGGTCATTCTGGGGGTGGCTCTTGAGGCCGGGGTAGTACACGCGCTCCACTTTGGGGTGCGCCTCCAGCCAGGCGGCGACCCAGGCGGCGGTCTTGCACTGGCGCTCCAGGCGTAGCGGCAACGTCTTCAACCCGCGCAGGGCCAGGTACGCCTCGTTGGGCCCCAGGACGCCGCCTATCGTCTTGGCGACATCGCGCAGCACGGCGCAGTTGTCCTTGCTGGACACGACCACGCCGGCCAGCACGTCGCCGTGCCCCGACAGGTACTTGGTGGCGCTGTGCACCACATAGTCGGCTCCCATCTCCAGCGGGCGCACCAGGAACGGCGTCGCAAAGGTGTTGTCTACGATCACCGTGGCGTCCACGCTGTGGGCCAGTTCCGCGATGCGACCGATGTCGGCAAGGCGCAGCAGGGGGTTGGACACGGTCTCCAGCAAGAGGACGCGGGGCCGCACGGCGTTGAGCATGCGCCGCACGGTGGAGATGTCGGTGAAGTCGGCGAAGTGGACGTGCACCCCTAGCGCGGTAAAGAACCGCGACAGCAGGGCCGTGGTCGCGCCGTAGAGGTCGCGGGCTGCCAGTACGTCGGTGCCAGCCTGGGCGCCCGCCGCCAGGAGCGCGGCGTGGATGGCCGCCATGCCCGATGCGAACGACACGGCCCCCTCGCCCCCCTCCAGCGACGCCACTGCGGCCTCAAAGGCGGCGCAGGTGGGGTTGCCGTGGCGAGTATAGACGAACCCAGCCGTGGGATCCTCAAAGGCTTGATCCAGCAACTCCATGTCGGGATAGACGTAGGTAACCGAGTTGTAGATCGGCGTAACGACAGGGGTGCAGGCGGGCCGCGTGGGACGCTCGCCCGCGTGCACGGCTCGGGTAGCGAACTTCCAGGTCGTCTTGTCCATCGTTGCCCTCCAAGAAGCGATCAGCCGACAGCGGTCAGCCGCTGACGGCCGATTGCTGCATGAGAAACTCGTCCACCAGGGCCAGCGCCTCGGCCTCGTCGGCGTAGGCGCGCACGGTGATGCCCGGCTCGGTGCATCCCAGGATCATCTTGGACAAGGGCCGGCCCTGCTGGTACAGGCACAGCACCGGCTTGCCATGCGCCAGGGCGTAGCAGATTTCGTAGCCGACGCCGAGCGACGGCGTGGAGACCTCGGCCACCAGGCAGTCGCTCTGGCGAATCCAAGCCACGTCGCGCTCATAGACCTGCTGGGGCGTGTTGGCCGATTCTTCGGCCAGCACGTTGTCGCGGGCCACGTGGGTGGTGGGCACGGTGTGCCCGCGCGCCTGGATGTGCTCCACGATGCGGCGGAATACGGCCACGTGGGTTCGTTCTCCCATGATGGTTCCGGCGAAGTACACTTGCATGGGCGCGCTCCGGGATATTGGGGTGTACCGTAATTATATCGGCGCTGTGGCGCCGGTGTCGTGCCAGAATTATAGCGCTGGTAACACATCCCTGCAAGGGCGGCCCGTCCTACAGGTCCGACGTCCCCATTCGCCTTCCGACGCCTGCGGGCGTATAATCGCCCCGAATGGAGGAGACCTTATGCCGCACATGCATCGCGTGATTCTCATCATCCTGGACAGTGTGGGCGCAGGCGCGCTGCCCGACGCCGACCGCTACGGCGACGCGGGCAGCAACACGCTGGCGAACACGGCCCGCGCCGTGGGCGGCCTGCGCCTGCCCCACATGGGCCGCATGGGCCTGGGCCGCATCACGGACATTCTGGGCGTGCCGCCAGACCCCGCGCCCATCGGTGCGTTCGGGCGCATGGCCGAGGCCTCGGCGGGCAAGGATACCACCATCGGCCACTGGGAACTCATGGGCATCCACTCGCCCAGGCCGCTGCCCACGTACCCCAACGGCTTCCCGCCGGACCTGATGCGCCGCTTTGAACAGGCCATCGGGCGCGGGACGCTGGGCAACTATCCGGCGTCGGGCACGGAGATCATCCAGGAACTGGGCGAGGAGCACATGCGCACGGGCAAGCCCATCGTGTACACCTCGGCCGACAGCGTGTTCCAAATCGCCGCGCACGAAGAGGTGATTCCCATAGACGAACTGTACGCCATGTGCCGCACGGCGCGGGCGCTGCTCACCGGCGAGCATAACGTGGGGCGGGTCATCGCGCGGCCCTTCGTGGGCGCGCCGGGCCATTTCGTGCGCACCGAGCGGCGGCGCGACTTCTCGGCCCCGCCGCCGGCCCCCACCGTGCTGGATCATCTGACGGACGCGGGTATCCCCGTCGTGGCCAT
>JACIWU010000124.1 GCA_014360805.1 Chloroflexota bacterium | reverse complement strand
CGCTGACCAGATCATCGTTCTGGACGAGGGCCGAATCGTGGGCAAGGGGACCCACCGCGAACTGATGGAGACCTGCGAGGTTTATCGCGAAATCGCCCTGTCGCAACTGGGGCGGGAGGAGGCCGCATGAGCATGCCAGCCAGCACTGCACCCAACAGGAGCGGTCCCGGAGACGGGCGCGGGCCGATGATCGGCCCCGGAGCGCCCGGCGGCCGCGGCCCGATGGTCGGGCGAGGCCCTATGGGCAGGGGCGGCCACATGGCCATGATGAAGGGCGAGAAGCCCCGCGACTTCAAGGGCACCATGAGGAAACTCATCCAGTACCTCGGGGCCTACAAAATCTCCATTGCCGTCGTCATGGTGTTCGCCGTCGCCTCCACGATATTCTCCATCGTGGGGCCCAAGATCCTGGGCAAGGCCACCACCAAACTCTTTGAGGGCGTGATGGCCCAGATCGCCGGCACCGGCGCGGGCATTGACTTTGACTACATCGGGCGCATCTTGCTCACGGCGCTGTTCCTGTACCTGCTCTCGGCCCTGTTCAGTTACATCCAGGGCTGGATCATGTCGGGCGTGTCCATGGACATCACCTACCGCTTCCGCAGGGACATCGCCGCTAAGATCAATCGGATGCCCCTCCGGTACTTTGACAAGACGACGCACGGCGAGGTGCTGTCCCGCGTAACCAACGACGTGGACACGGTGAACCAGACGCTGAGCCAGAGCCTCACCCAGATCATCACGTCGGTAACGACCCTCATCGGCGTGCTTGCGATGATGTTCTCCATCAGTTGGCAGATGACGCTGGTAGCGCTGCTGATGGTGCCGCTGTCGCTGGTGATCATCAGCCTGGTCATCGGTCGGTCGCAGCGGTACTTCCGACGGCAGCAGGACTACCTGGGGCACATCAACGGGCACATAGAGGAGACCTACGGCGGCCACGTGGTGGTCAAAGCCTTCAACGCCGAGGCCAAGAGCGTCCATAAGTTTGACGGCCTCAACGATGTCCTGTACGACTCGGCGTGGAAGTCGCAGTTCCTGTCGGGCATGATGATGCCGGTGATGGGGTTCGTAGGCAACCTGGGGTACGTGGGCGTGAGCATCCTGGGCGGCTACCTGGCCGTTCGCGGCGCCATCACCGTCGGCGACATCCAGGCGTTCATCCAGTACGTGCGGTCGTTCACGCAGCCGATTACCCAAATCGCCAACATCTCCAACGTCCTGCAGCAGACCGCAGCGGCAGCCGAGCGCGTCTTTGAGTTCCTGGCCGAGGAAGAAGAGGTGCCCGATCCGGTCCAACCCGTGCGGCTGGAAGACGTGAAGGGCCAGGTGGAGTTCCGCCACGTGCGCTTCGGGTACAATCCGGACAAGGTGGTGATCAAGGACTTCTCGGCGCTCATCAGGCCGGGCCAGAAGGTGGCCATCGTGGGGCCAACCGGCGCGGGCAAGACGACGCTGGTCAAACTGCTGATGCGGTTCTACGACGTGGACGATGGGGCCATCCTGGTGGATGGCCACGACATCCGCGAGTTCGCCCGCGAGGATTTGCGCAAGATCTTCGCCATGGTGCTGCAGGACACGTGGCTGTTCAACGGCACCATCATGGAGAACATCCGCTACGGCCGCCCAGACGCGACGGACGAGGAGGTCATCGCGGCAGCGCGCGCCGCCCATGTGGATCACTTCGTGCGCACCCTGCCCGAAGGGTACAACATGGTGATCAACGAGGATGCGTCCAACATCTCGCAGGGGCAGATGCAGTTGCTCACCATCGCCCGCGCCGTCCTGGCCAACCCCAAGATTCTCATCCTGGACGAGGCGACCAGTTCGGTGGACACCCGCACCGAGATGCTCATCCAGGACGCCATGTATCGGCTGATGGAGGGGCGCACGGCGTTCATCATCGCGCACCGACTGTCCACCATTCGCAACGCCGACCTCATCCTGGTCATCCGCGACGGCGACATCGTGGAGCAGGGGACACAGGAGGAACTGCTGGCGCGCAACGGGTTCTATGCGGAACTGTACTACAGCCAGTTTGAGCGCGTGGCGGTAGTCTGACAGGGTTCCACCGCGGAGCGCGCGGAGAACGCAGCGATTCTATTCGTTCCTTTGCGCTCTCTGCGGTGAAATAGTCTCTGGGCGGAGCGGGGCATGGCGCAGCGGTTCATCATGGGGCTGGCGCTCAGCCTAGTCATCGGCGGGCTGGGCTACTGGCGCAGGGCGCTGTCGGGTTCGGGGGTGGCGGGGGCCGTGCTCGTCGGCACCGCCACCTTTGCGTTCGGGGGCTGGGACTGGGGGCTGATCCTCGTGCTGTTTTTCCTCTCGTCCAGCGCCCTGTCGCGCTTTCGCGCCAGCGCCAAAGAGCGCGTCGCCGAGAAGTTCGCCAAGGGCGCCCGCCGCGACATGGGCCAGGCCCTGGCCAACGGCGGCCTGGGCGCGCTGCTTGCCGCGGCCTCTCGCCTTTGGCCATCGCCGCTGTGGTTCGCGGCCCTCGTCGGCGCGCTGGCGGCGGTGAACGCGGACACATGGGCCACCGAGATCGGCGTTCTGTCCGCGCGGCCCCCGCGGCTCCTCACCACGGGACGGCGTGTGCCGCCTGGCACGTCGGGAGGCGTGTCGCTGCTGGGCACGAAGGCGGCGCTGGCGGGCGCGACGTTCATCGGGGCCTGCGCCGCGCTTCTAGTCTGGGCTGCGGGGTTGGCCGCGCCGTGGGTGTACCTGCCAGCGGGAGCGGTGGGCGGGCTGGCAGGGGCGTTGGCCGACTCGCTCCTCGGGGCCACCGTGCAGCGCATCTACCACTGCCCCGCGTGCGGCAAGGAGACCGAGCACCGCGTGCATGCCTGCGGGACGCCCACGCGCCCCCTTCGGGGCTGGGCGTGGCTCAACAACGACTGGGTGAACTTCCTGGCGTCGGCGGTGGGGAGCGGGGTGGGGGTCGCGCTGGTTGTGGCGATTATCCGGTAGGCGAGCGGGGGCGTCTCCATGCTCGCCCTCTGCCTCTGCAACCGCGAATCCACGCGAATGGGGAACAGTGGGGGCATGCCGACCTCACTTCCTCGGGGGACGAGCCGAAGGCGCGGGGGGTGAGGGGCGAAGCCCTGCGGGCGGTGGTTATCCACGAATAACACGAATCCAGACGAAGGTATCGCGCCCGACGCTGAAGCATCGGGCTGAACGGGCGAAGCCCTGCGGGCTATCTCCAGCCCCGAAGGGGCTTTGTTCCTTGAGCGCGGGGGTTTAGCCCCGCGCGGCCCGCCGGCCCTCACCCGGGACGACGCCCCGCGCACGCGGGCGGGTTTCCGTACCTGCCCCTCTGCCCCGGCGGCTATGGGAAGCCGCCCTACGTGTCCTCTATTCTCCATTCGCGTGGATTCGCGCTATTCGTGGTTACAACTCCATTCGCGCGGATTCGTGCTATTTGTGGATGGCGGCGAGCGGGCGCGGGAATTGGCCCCGAAAACCCATTGACTTCGGGGCGAAATGCGGGTATACTGGTTCAAGAGTTGGGCGAGACCATCGCGGGAGGGACACATGCCGTCGGAACTGCCCAAGAGCCTCGGCAAGTTGCTCACCGCCCTGCTCAAGCACCAGGCCAAGCAGTGGCTTGGCGAGGAAGCCCTCGGCGCCGCGGGCGAGGCCCTGGCCGACATCGTGGGCGAGGGCGTCCAGAAGCGCCTGGACGAGTGGCTGGACGCGGGCGAGACCCGCGCGCAACTCCTCCGCGCCGCCGAACGCGCCGACCGGTACTTCCTGGAGCACTGCAAGGACGACCGGCTGAAGCAGGCCTTCACCCTGCGCTTCTGGGATCTGCCCTCGCTGCAAGAGGCTCTGGCCGGCCTGCCGGAGGCACTGGACGCCGGAGCGGTGGAGGGTGTCCTGCGGCGGGGGCTGGCCGCGCTGCCCCTCGCGCCCGAGCAGGTGGAGGCGGGCGCCCGCCTGTACACCGACGCGCTCCTCCGCTCCGTGGGCCTGCTGGAGGACTTCGCGCTGCCCGTCATCGTGCAGGTGCTCCTTGACCTGCGCCGCGACACGCGGGCGGAGCACGCGGATTTGCGCGAGCGCCTGGACCAGATTATAGCCCTCCTCACGCAGAGGGGCCTCCCCGCCGCGCCGCCGTCGCCCACCCTCCCCGGCGACCTGCCGCCAGGCTCCCACCTCCCCATCCTGCCCAACCCGCGCTTCACGGGCCGCGAGGCCGAACTGGAAAAACTGTGCCAGGCCCTCGTGGCCGAAGACCGTAGCATGGTCATCAACCAGCGGGCGCTGGTGGGCATGGGCGGCATCGGCAAGACCCAACTGGCGGTGGAATTCGCCTGGCGATACGGCTACCGCTTCCTGGGCGTCCACTGGGTACTGGCCAACAAGCCCGCGCCAGACGGCTCGGCCCCGGCCCCGACTGACGAGATTCGCAAGCAGATAGAGGCCTCCATCGCCGAATGCGGGCGGGCCATGTGCCTGCAACCCTGGCCCGACGACACGGCCCAGCAGGCCGCCCTTACGCTCAAAGCCTGGCACGAAAGCGGCCCGCGCCTCGTCATTCTGGACAACTTGGAGGACCTGAACGCCGCCGCCCACTGGCTCCCGCGCCTGCGCCACACCCACATCCGCATCCTGGTTACCTCGCGCCAGACGCAGTGGGACACCGCCCTCGGCGTGGAGCCGCTCCCGCTGGAGGTGTTCACCGAAGACGAAAGCCTGCGCTTCCTGGCGCGCGTCCTGCCCCCCGAAAGGGCCACCGACGACGAGCGGCGCGCCCTTCACGAGCGCCTGGGCGGCCTGCCCCTGGCGCTGGATTTGGCCGCCGCCTACCTGGCGCACGTGCCCGAAATCACGGTGGACGAGTACCTGCGGCAACTCCGTCTGGACCACCCCTCGCTGAAGAACTGGCGCAAGAATAACCCCAACCCCACCCAGCACGACAAGGACGTGGCCGCCACGTTCGCCATGTCGTGGGCGCAGGTGGATGATGACGCCGCGCGGCGACTGTTCCTCCTGGCCGGGTACGCCATCCCCAACGAGCCGTTCCGCCGGGAGGTGTTGAAAGCGGCAGCCGGGCTGGACGATGCCGCCTACAGCGCCGCCGTGGACCTTCTGCAGTCCCTTTCGCTCGTGCAGCGGGAGCCCAGCATGCACCCCCTGCTGGCCGAGTTCGCCCGCTCGCTGGACGCCGACGGGGCGGCCCTGTTCGCCTGGTCGCGGGCGCTGGCGTGGCGGTGCTATCCCGGGTTTGACCATGGCGGCATATGGCATGATCCGGGCCTGGTCCCCCATGCCCGTTATTCGCTGGAGGACATGAAGCGGGCAGCGGCCCTGCGGAAGGATGGGGAAGGGTCCAATCTGCGCTTTCACCTGGCGTTCTTGTTCCGCCACTTCGGCGACCTGGACCGGGCCATGGGCCTGTACCAGGAGGCCCTGGCCATTGACGAGGCCCTGGGCGACCGCCAAGGCAAGTCCGCCACCCTCCACGCAATGGCCAATGTGCTTGTAACCCGCGGCGACCTGGACCGGGCCATGGGCCTGTACCAGGAGTCGCTGGAAATCAAGGAGGCCCTGGGCGACCGCAAAGGCAAGTCCGCCACCCTCCACGCCATGGCCAATGTGCTTGTAACCCGCGGCGACCTGGACCGGGCCATGGGCCTGTACCAGGAGGCCCTGGCCATCCTGGAGGCCCTGGGCGACCGCCAAGGCAAGGCCGCCACCCTCGCCATGTTGGCGCAGGTTCTCATTGCGCGCGGCGACGAGGAAGAGGGCCTGAAGGCGCTCCTTTCGTCCCTCCAAACTCTTCAGCAGATTGGCGCAACGCCCGACGCCCAGGCGGTGGCGGGCATCCTTGCCGCCTGGCGCGCGGCGGCGGGCGCGGAACGCTTCGGCGCGCTGTGGCAGAAGGTTGCCGGCCAGCCCCTCCCCGACTGGCTGGCGCAGGCGGGGGAGGCCGACCGGCAGGCGCAGGCCATGACCCCCGAGGAGTTCATCGCCCTGGCCATCCAGGCCGCCCGCCACAAGCGCCCCGAGGCCGAGGCGCTCTTCAACGCCTGCACCCAGATGGCCGCCGACCCCCGCTTGCCCGAGGAAGTCCGCGCCCTGGGCCGGGCCCTGCGCCGCATCCTCATCGGCGAGGAGAACGTGGATTTGTCGGCGCTGCCCGACGCGTGGGCCGAGGCCATCCGCGCCGCCCTGCGGGAGTTGTAACCGCGAATCGCGCGAATCCGCGCGAATGGGGTTGCAACCGCGAATCGCACGAATCCACGCGAATGGAGAATAGAAGACATGTAGGGCGGCTTTCCATAGCCGCCGGAAGCGGGGTTGCAACCGCGAATCGCACGAATCCACGCGAATAGAGAATAGAAGACATGTAGGGCGGCTTTCCATAGCCGCCGGAAGCGGGGTTGCAACCGCGAATAACACGAATCCACGCGAATGGAGAACAGAGGACACGTAGGGCGGCTTTCCATAGCCGCCGGAAGCGGGGTTGCAACCGCGAATCGCACCAATCCCTGCG
>JACIWU010000123.1 GCA_014360805.1 Chloroflexota bacterium | reverse complement strand
TCTGTGCGATTCGTGGCGGCCCCGAAAGCCAGGCTTCCATTCAGCGGGCCATTCGCCTGGCGCGCGAGACTTCAGAGCCGCTGCATTTTGTGTACGTCGTCAACCTGGAGTTCCTCACCCTGACGAACATCGGACAGGCCCACCTAGTCGCCGAGGAACTGCGACAGATGGGCGAGTTCATCCTCCTCATGGCCCAGTCCAAGGCCGAGGCACAGGGCGTGCCGGCCCAGATTGAAATCCGCCAGGGCGATGTCCTGGAGCAAGTCTTCGCCCTGTGCCAGGAACTGGACGCATCCTACGTGGTTTTGGGCCGCTCCAAAGGGCATGGCGACGCCATCAGCACCGACCACCTGGAGCGATTCACCGGCCGCATCGGCCTCTACACGAAGGCCAAGGTTGTGCTGGCAGACCCAGCCGACGAGGTGGGGGAATGAGGTCCGGCGCGAAGGACAGGCTCACCGCGTTCGTGCTGCTGGCGGCGCTCGCCGTGGCGTGGCTTATCGGCGGCGTTGCGCACCCGCGCGCGACCCAGGCCCAGACGGTAGAAAGCCTCACTGTCATCACCGGCTACGTGTTGGATAACCACGGCGAGCCGGTGGAAGGCGCCACCGTCGCGCTGGTGGAAGATGCAGGCACGCAGGCGCTGGCCGAGACCCAGACGGAACCCGACGGATTGTACTCCTTGCCCGTGCCCCGATCGCTGGGCACGAGTTTGGCCATCAGGGTCAGGCGCGCCCATTTCGTCTCGCAGGACATCCCCCTGTCCGAGGCAGAAGCACAGGCCCTCCAGCGCGGCGAGACCCTGGCGCTCCCCCCAATCCAACTGGAGCGATACATCGGGATCGCCTTCTGGCTGGCGACGGCCACATTCGTGCTCACGCTCATCATCATTGCCACCGAGCGGCTACACAACACCCTGGCCGCCCTGACAGGCACGGCTATCCTGCTGGGCGTCAGTTACCTCGGCCGGCTCATCAGCCCTGCCCTGTTCATCTTTGACTTCCAGCGTGCGCTCCGTTACGTGGACTGGAACGTGGTCTTCCTCATCATGGGCATGATGATCTACATCGCCGTCGTGGAAAGGACTGGCATCTTCCAGTGGCTGGCCTTCTTCGCATACCGCATCTCCGGCGGCAGGGGCTGGCTCCTCATGCCCATCCTGCTGGTCATCACCGGCCTGTTCTCGGCATTTCTGGACAACGTAACCACGATTCTGATCATGGCGCCTTTCACCGTGCAGATTGCGTTGGCGCTGGGCATCAACCCGCTGGCCTTGCTGCTGCCCGAGGTCATGGCCGCCAACGTGGCCGGAACCAGCACCCTCATCGGGACGCCCACCAACATCTTGGTGGGTTCCTTCGCCGACATCCCGTTCCATTCGTTCCTGGTGAACCTCACGCCAGGCGTGCTCCTTGCGCTCGTGGGCCTAATCCTCTTCTTTGAAATCCTGTACGCCCGAGATCTGACCCGTGCCGCCGCAAAGGTGTCCCCTGTCCTCCTGCAGCGCCTGGAGGAAAACGCAAGAATCACCGAGCCCGAAAACCTCAAAAAGGCGGGGTGGGTTGGACTCCTCATCCTGACCCTGTTCCTCTTGGGCGAGCCGTTCCATCTGGTGCCGGCGGTAACCGCGCTCATCGGAGCCACGATTCTTGTGGTGTGGACGCGCCCCAACGTGGAGGAGATGATAGAGTCGGTGGACTGGACGACGCTGATCTTCTTCATCACCCTGTTCATCGTCGTGGGCGGCATAGAGGAGGTGGGCCTGGTCAGCATGATCGCAGATCAGATCGGGAAGGTGGTGGGGCACAGCCTGCTGCTCACGTCGCTGACGCTCGTCTGGCTGAGCGCGCTCTTGTCTGGCGCCATTGACAACATCCCGTTCACCGCCGCGATGCTGCCGGTGGTGGACTTCCTCACCGGCCGCGTGCCGGGGGCCAGCAAGGAAGTGCTCTTCTTCGCCCTCGCCGTAGGCTCGGATTTCGGCGGCAATGTAACCCTCATCGGCGCCTCGCCCAATCTGGTCATGGCGGGCATTTCGGAGCGCGCGGGCTATCCGGTGCGATACGTGGATTGGTTGAAGAGGGGCCTCCCCGTTACCGCCATCACGCTGGTCCTGTGCACCCTGTGGCTCCTCATCCGATTCGGCCTCCTGGGCGGAGGGTGAAACCATGACGCAGTCCGAACTGCAAGTGGTCTGCGCCCTGCGAGGCGGCCTGGAATGCCGCAAGACGTTCTCGCGGGCCATCGCGCTGGCGCTCCAGATGGACAGGCCGCTCACCCTGTTTCACGTCGTAGATGTGGAGTTCCTGCGCGGCATCACGCTGGGCTCCCTGAAAGTCGTGCGCCAGGAATTGGAGAAGATGAGCGCGACCATCCTGGCCCTGCTGCGCGACTCCGCGCTAGAGCGGGGCGTGCGAGACGTCAACGTGGAGATTCGGGCCGGCCAGTTCCGCGAGCAACTCCAGGAGTTCCTCCGGGAGAATCGCGTGGCCGTGCTGGTCATGGGCTACCCTGTCATCGGTTCGCCGGGGAGCAACACGTTCACTCCCGAGGAGTTTGAGGCTTTCGTGAGGCACATCCAGGCCCAATGGGGCGTCCCCGTTGAGATGGTAGCGGCGGACGCGCCCTCTTGCTGACCGCGCCCGCCTCGGCACGCCCTCCCGCCCTCACGTTTGAACTCCCCTGCCGCTTTGCGCGTATTCTCCTTGAGGGATATACTGACATCAGCCTGCAAATGCTTGCACAGGCAGATTCGGTTCCGTCTCGTGGTGGCGACCACGGTGCGACGCACTTTCGGAAGTGCTTCGCGCCGATGCCCATGGCGCGACCAACAGGTTGTGGAACCGAGACCACAGGCGCGGCCTTTGCCCGCCTTTCGGAGACCCCTGTGGAGAAACGCGAGTTTACGGTCGCAAACGAATACCGATTTAACCGCTCCGGGCCTCTGCGCTGGATCGCTTCGCACATCCTGCGCTACCCGTGGCTTCCCGCTGCCGCGGCGGCGCTCGCCATCCTGGTCAGCGTGCTCACGAGCACCAACTCGGTGCTGGTGGGGCGGGCGTTTGACCTGGTGGCGGCGCCCAGCACCACGCCCGCCATGGTCTTGCGCGCCGCGCTGATCATCCTGGCCATCGGCGCGGGCCAGGGCATCGCCCAACTGGCGCGCAACTTGGCCGTGGAGATGCTGGCCCAGTTGGTGGAACGCGACGCCCGCGACGAACTCTACCTGAGCCTCCTGGGCAAGAGCCTCACCTTCCACGGGCGCCAGCGCATCGGCGACATCATGGCCCGCGCCACCAACGACGTCCACATGCTCAACCTGATGATCAGTCCGGGGCTGGTCTTCATCTTCGCCGCGCTGGTGGGCCTCATCGTGCCCATCGCCGCTATCCCGCTCAACCTACGCTGGGATTTGCTCCTGTCGCCGCTGGTGTTCGTGGTGCTGTTCGTCATCACCCTTCGCCGCTACGTCCGCGAGTTAGACCCGGTGGTAACCGCCGGGCGCGAGCGCTTCGGCCTGATGAATGCGCGCCTGGCCGAGACGATAGAGGGCATCCAGGTGGTGAAAGGCAGCGCCCAGGAACGGCAGGAGCAGAACATCTTTCTGGAGAACGCCCGCAAGTTCCGCGACATGTACGTCCTGCAGGGCAAGATTGAGGGCCGCTATCTGCCGCTCCTCGTGCTCAGCGTAACGACGGCGGGAGCGTTCCTCCACGCCCTTCTGCTGTACCGCCAGGGCGCGCTCACCGTCGGCCAGGTCGTTACCTACATGGGCCTGCTGCGCCTGCTGGGGTTCCCCACGTTCATCTCCATCTGGACCTTCGCGCTCATCCAGCAGGGCGTTGCCAGCGCCCGCCGCATCCTGCACCTCATCAACACCGAGACCGAACTGGACGAGAACCCCCAGGGCGTGGCGCGCCCTATCCGCGGCGAGATTGAGTTTGACCACGTGTCGTTCTCCTACGACGGCGCGCCTGTGCTGCAGGATATCTCGTTCCGCGCCAACCCCGGCGAGACCGTCGCCATTGTCGGCGAGACCGGGTCGGGCAAGAGCACCCTGACCAAACTGGTGAACCGCACCTACGACGTAACCGCCGGTCGCGTGCTGGTGGACGGCGTGGACGTGCGCGACTGGAACCTGGCTTCGCTGCGCTCCCAGATATCGGCCATTGAGCAGGACATCTTCCTGTTCTCTCGCTCCATTGCCGACAACATCGCCTTCGGCGCGCCGGAAACCGCCACGATGGAAGACATCCGCCGCGCCGCCCACCAGGCCCAGGCCCACGACTTCATCATGAGTTTCGCCGACGACTACCACACCGAAATCGGCGAGCGGGGCGTTACCCTGTCCGGCGGGCAGCGCCAGCGCCTGGCCATCGCCCGCGCCTTCCTCACCGACCCGCGCATCCTCATCCTGGACGACTCCACCAGCGCCATTGACAGCGCCACCGAGGACGAAATCCAGAAGGCCATGCGGCGCATCATGAAGGGCCGCACGACGCTGCTCATCACCCACCGCCTGTCGCAAATCCGCTGGGCCGACCGAATCCTGGTGCTGCGGCGCGGCCGGCTCGTGGATCAGGGCACCCACGACGAACTGCTGGCCCGCTGCGACGCCTACAGGCGCATCTTCGCGCGCTACGGCCTGGCTGCGCCCGATTCCAAACAGAAGTCTGCATGAGGAAAACGCCATGGGCTGGATGATGGACGGACTGGAAAGCGACCGCTATGACCGAACCTATGGCGACCTCAACCTGGTTCGGCGCGTGCTGGCCTACTTCAAGCCGCACTGGAAGGCCATGGCGGTGGTTGTGCTCGCCATTGTGTGCGACTCGGCCGTCAGCGCCGGCACCCCCATCCTCATCTCGTGGGGCATTGACCAGGTGGCCGGCCAGATGTCCAATGCCACCATTGCGCTCATCGTCGGCATCGTGCTGGCCTTCAGCGGCATGGCCTGGGTGTTCAACTACATGCGGTGGCGCATCTCGGCGCGCGTCGTGGGCGACGTGGTGCTCAAACTGCGGCAGGACGCCTTCGCCGCCGTAACCCAGCGCGACCTTTCGTTCTACGACGAGGAGCCATCGGGCAAGATCGTGAGCCGCGTTACCTCGGACACGCAGGACTTCTCCGAAGTGGTCATGCTGGTGCTCAATCTGGTCAGTCAGTTGCTCATGGTGCTGGTACTGTTCGCCGTCCTCGCCACCATCAACCTGCGGCTCACGTTGGTGCTCCTGGCCCTGGTACCTATCGTCATGGGCCTGGCCCTTTCGTTCCGACGATTCGCCCGTTCCGTAACGCGAAAGGCGCGCCGGGTGCTGGCGAAGGTCAACGCCCTCATCCAAGAATCCATCAGCGGCATCGCCGTGGCCAAGAACTTCCGCCAGGAAGCCGCCGTGTACAAGGACTTCCAGCGCCTGAACCAGCAGGCATACCGCGTAAACCTCATCCGCGGCTGGACGCTGAATACCATCATCCCCCTGCTGGAGATCACCGTCGGCGTGGGCACGGCGCTCATCGTGTACTACGGCGGCATCGTAAGCCTGCGCGGACTGCTCACGCCCGGCCAGTGGTACCTGTTCGTCCAGGCCATGTACCACTTCTGGGGACCGCTCACCAGCATCGCGTCGTTCTGGAGCCAGTTCCAGGATGGCCTGTCCGCCGCCGAACGGGTCTTCGCGCTGATTGACGCCGAGCCGAAGGTCGTGCAGGTGGCCTCGGAGCCGGTACCCAAACTTGAGGGGCGCGTGGAGTTCCGCCACGTGCACTTCACCTACACGGGGCGCGAGGTGGTGCTGGACGACTTCTCGCTGGAGATTCGCCCCGGCGAGACGGTGGCCATCGTGGGCCACACCGGCGCGGGCAAGTCCAGCCTGGCCCGCCTCATCGCCCGCTTCTACGAGTTCCAGAGCGGGCAGATTCTCATTGACGGGCGCGACATCCGCACCTTTGACTTGGCCCAATACCGCCGCCAACTCGGCATTGTCCCTCAGGAGCCGTTCCTGTTCTCGGGCACCGTCATGGACAACATCCGCTACACCCGTCCCGACGCCACCGATGACGAGGTGCGCGCCGCTGCCAGTAAGATCGCCAACGGCGAGTGGGTGGAACTCCTGCCCAACGGCCTGCTCACCGACGTGGGCGAACGCGGCGGGCGGCTGTCCATGGGCCAACGCCAACTGGTGGCCCTAGCCCGTGTGGTCCTGGCCGACCCGCGCATCCTCATCCTGGACGAAGCCACCGCCAGCGTGGACCCCTTCACCGAGGCGCAGATTCAGGAGGGACTGGAGGTGGTCATGGCGGGCCGGACGTCCATCGTCATCGCCCACCGCCTGTCCACCGTGGAGAACGCCGACCGCATCATCGTCCTGCGTGAGGGCAAAATCATAGAGGAGGGCACGCATCGCGCGCTGCTGGCCGCGGGCGGGCACTATGCGGAATTGTACAACACGTACTTCCGGCACCAGTCGCTGGAGTACATAGAGCAAGCGCGGCTGCTGGCCGCCGGCGCGTGAGTAGGCGCGGGCGTGCCAATCTAACCCCCTCGTTCCCCTTCTCCGCGCGCGGAGAGGG
>JACIWU010000122.1 GCA_014360805.1 Chloroflexota bacterium | reverse complement strand
ATGAAAAGCCACCCTCCGTGCCTGCATGTATTCTCCCTTCGTGTTCATTCGCGTTATTCGTGGATAACGCCTGCCCCCGCGGAACCGCACTCAATTTGACAGGCCCTCCCTCCGGTGGTAGATTGAACCAGGGCCGGCGTTTGCTGTGAGGCCCTGATTTTGTCTCCACGGACGGTTATGAAGGTACACCTGGCATCGCTTGGCTGCAAACTGAATCAGAGCGAGATGGAGTCGCTGCAGGCCCAACTGGAAGAGGCGGGCTGGGAGTTGGCGCCGGCCCACGAGGCCGATGTCATCGTGCTGAACACGTGCGCAGTTACGGCCGAAGCGGCCCGCAAATCCCGCCAGGCTTTGCGCCGCCTGCGCGCCGAGGCCCCCAATGCGCACCTGGTGGCGACGGGGTGTTACGCCGAACTGTGGCCCCAGGAGGTAGAGGCCGCCGCGCACTCGGACGCTGTCATCGGCAACCGCGAGAAGGCGCATCTGGCCCACCTGCTGCCGGCGCGGTTCCCTTCCCGCGCCGCGCCCGAGCGCCAGGGCCGCACCACGCCCGTCTGGCCGCGCACCCGCGCGTTCGTCAAGATTCAGGACGGCTGCGACAACGCCTGCGCCTACTGCGTGGTGCACATCGCCCGCGGGCCGTCCAGGTCGCTGCCAGCGGATGACGTGGTCGCGCAGGTGCGCCGTGCCGCCGACGCCGAACGCAAGGAGGTCGTGCTGACGGGCGTGAACATCGGCGCCTATGGACAGGACACGGGCGGCCCAGACCTGGGAGGTCTCCTGCGCCGCATCCTGTCGGAGACGGCCATCGCGCGCGTGCGCCTGTCGTCGGTGGAGCCGTGGAGTTTCCGCGAGGAGTGGCTGGAACTGGGAGCCGATTCGCGCCTGTGCCCGCATTTCCACCTGCCCCTGCAGAGCGGAAGCGACGCCGTGCTTCGGCGCATGAACCGCCCGTACCGCGCGGGCGACTTCCTGCACCTGGTGCGCGCCATACAGGCGGCCTTGCCCGACGCGGCCATCACCACCGATGTCATCGTCGGCTTCCCAGGCGAAACCGAGGCCGACCATCGGGATACCCTTGCGCTGGTAGAAAGCGTCGGCTTTGCGCGGGTTCACGTGTTTCCGTTTTCGGCGCGGCCAGGGACGCCCGCCGCGTCCATGCCCGACGCCGTGCCCCGCGATGACGTGCTGCAACGGAGCGCCGAATTGCGGGCGTTGGGCGCGCGCCTCGCCACCGCCTACGCGGAACGGTTCCTGGGCCGCACGATGGACGTGCTCTGGGAGCAGTCGCCGCGCGGGGGCGTCTGGACCGGCCTCACGGCCAATTACCTGCGCGTCGTGGCGCAAGGCGAGGGCCTGGGCAACCGAATCCTGCCCGCGCGCCTGCTCCGCATGGAACAGAGCCACATCCTGGGAGCCGTGGCGGCGATTGACACGTGCGCGGCACGGACGCTATAATTCCGCCGGATAGGCCAGGCCACACGGAAAAGGGAGAAAAGCATGACGCTGCAAGAGAAAATCATGAACGACATGAAAGAAGCCCTCCGATCGGGGGACGAACTGCGCAAGTCCACCCTTCGGATGTTGCGTTCCGCCATCGGGTACAAAGAGGTGGAGGTACAGCATCCCCTGTCGGACGAAGAGGTGCTGGAAGTCATCGCCAAGCAGGTCAAACAGCGGCAAGATTCCATCGCCGAGTACGCCAAGGGCGGCCGCCAGGACCTGGTAGACCGTGAAAGGGCCGAGATGGAAATCCTCATGGCCTACCTGCCGCAGCAATTGACGCGCGAGGAGATTGAATCCCTGGCGCGCCAGGCCATCCAGAAACTGGGCGTAACCGACATCAAGCAGCAGGGCCTGGTGATGAAGGAACTCATGCCCCAAGTGAGAGGGCGCGCCGACGGCAAGGTCGTCAACGAAGTCGTGCGCCAGTTGCTTGGCGGCTAGCGAGGGAGACGATTGGCCCACACATGACCACCCAGGCTACCGCTACCGAAACCGCAAACGGCCGTTCGCACTCCCATCGCGGGACGCTTGTCCTGCGCGGGGTGGTTTGGGGAGCGATTTTCGGCATCTTGTTGAGCCTGCTCCTCATCTTTGAGTTGCTCCCCGTGGGGCAGGTGGAACTCCAGGTCGGGCAGGTCAGCCCTGCGGACATACGCGCGCCCAGGCAGATCACGTTCGTGAGCCAGGTGCTCACGGAGAAGGCGCGCGCCCAGGCCGAGCAGGCGGTCCGAGATGTTTACGACCCGCCCGATCCCAAGATCGGCCGCCAACAGACCCTTCTTCTGCGCCAGATTCTGGACTTCATCGGATCGGTACGCGCCGACCCCTACGCTTCCGACGCCGAGAAGATCCGCGCCCTCACCTCCATCTCCGATCTGGCCCTGTCCGAGGACCTGGCGAATCTCATCCTCTCGTTCTCCGATGCGGAGTGGGAGACGACGCAGGTCGAGGCCGAGAGGGTGCTGGACAGCGTTATGCGCGAGGCCATCCGCCCGTCGGATGTCAACGAGGTGAGAAGCCGCATCCCCGCACTGGTGCGGCTCACCCTGACCGAGACGCAGACGCAGGCGGTCGTGGCGTTTGTGCAGAACCTGGTCAAGGCGAACTCGTTTCTCAATGCCCGCGAGACGCAGAACGCGCGCCTCCAGGCCCGCGAGAACGTGGAGCCTGTCGCCATGACCGTGGCCCAGGGGCAGACCATCGTGCGAGAAGGGGATCTCGTTGAGCCTCTGGATATGGAGATTCTGGAGGCGCTGGGCCTCTTGCGCCCGCAGATCAAGTGGCAGGATGTGCTGGGCAATGCGCTGCTGGCCGCCCTGATTACCGTCCTGCTGGGCATCTATCTTTCAGTCCGCGCCCCCGACCTGTGGAACGAGCAAAGTTCCCTGCTGGCAACCTCGGTGCTGTTCCTCGGCTTCACGGCGACCGCCCGCATGATGGTGCCCGGACACACCGTGCTCCCGTATCTGTTCCCGGGCGCGGCCATGGGCCTCATCATCAGCACGCTGTTTGACACGCAGGCGGCGCTCTTCTCATCGGTATTGTTGAGCGTGCTCGTGGGGGCGATAGGCGGGGGAAATCTGGAACTGGCTGTGTACGTCTTCGCGGGGTCCGTGGTCGCCATTCTGGCCATCCAGCGCGTGGAGCGCCTCAACGTGTTCGTCTTCGCCGGCATGTTGGCGACCCTGGCGAACTGGCTGACGATCCTGGCCTTCCGGCTGCCCGGGCAGCGGTACGACTGGGTTGGCCTGGCGACGCTTTTCGGCGCGGGGCTTCTGAATGGCGGGCTGGCCTCCATGATCGCGCTCTTGGGCTACCTGGCGCTGGGCAACCTGCTGGACATCCCGACGACCCTGCGACTTGTGGACCTGGCGCGCCCCACCCATCCCCTGATGCGCCAGTTGCTGCTCAAAGCACCGGGGACGTACCATCACAGCATCCTGGTGAGCAACCTGGCCGAGGAAGCGGCCGAGCGCGTCGGCGCCAACCCAATCCTGGCGCGCGTCGGCGCGTACTACCACGACATCGGCAAGACCCTGCGGCCTTACTTCTTCGTGGACAATCAGACCGACGGCCAGAACATCCACGACCGCCTGGACCCCGAGACCAGCGCCCACATCATCGTGAGCCACGTCAAGGATGGGATAGACCTCGCCAGGAAGTACGGTTTGCCCAGGCGCATCGTGGATTTCATCGCCGAGCATCACGGGACGATGCTGGCCACGTATTTCTACGAGCGCGCCCGAGAATCGGCGGGCGCCGACAATCCGAACCCCGACCCTGCGCGATTCCGGTACCCGGGGCCGAAGCCGCGCAGCAAGGAGACGGCCATCCTCATGCTCGCCGACGCCTGTGAGGCGGCTGTGCGGAGCCTGCGGCCCGCAACGGCCGAGGAGATAGAGACCATCGTCCACAAGATCATCGCGGAACGGATGGAGAGCGGCCAACTGGCCGACAGCGACCTCACGCTCCGCGACCTGAACGAGATCCAGAACGCCTTCACCACTACGTTGCAGGGCGTCTTCCACCCCCGCATCCGGTACCCCGGCCAAGAGCAGAAAGGCAGGAACGAGAATGACCGTTGACGTACAAGTGGCGCCCGCGCTGCGCCGCAAGGTGCAAAAGGCCGAGATCCGCAGATGGGCCGAGGCCATCATGCGCGCCGAGGGGCTGACCGAATTGCCCGACATGGCCGTCGTCATCACCGACGACGAGAGCATCCAGGCGCTCAACCGCGACTTCCGGGGCCTGGACGAGCCGACTGACGTGCTGGCCTTCGGCGAGGAGAAGCCGGGGCCCTTCGTCCTGGCGCCGGGCGAGCCGGCCTACCTCGGCGACATCGTCATCTCGCTGGAACGCGCCGAGGCCCAGGCCCAGGAACGCAATGTGCCTGTCAAGACTGAACTCCGGTTGCTGCTGGTGCACGGGATTCTGCACCTGCTCGGCTACGACCACCACACCGAAGCGGCGCAACGCCAGATGTGGGCACGGCAGGATGCAATCTTGGAGATGCTGAAAGGGTGAGGGCCGCGAATTGAAGAACCCGAACATGACACGCAGTTTCGCAAATGCCTTTGCCGGCCTCTGGGCCGTATGGCGAACGCAGCGCAACGCTCGCATAGAGGCGGCCATCGCCCTGGCGGTGGTTGCGCTGGCCATCGTGCTTCGCCTGCCGCCTTTGGACTGGGCCATCCTCGTCCTGACCATCGGGTTAGTCCTCGCGGCCGAGTGCTTCAACTCGGCGGTGGAGGCGCTGGTAGATTTGGTGCATCCAGGCTACCACGCGCTGGCGAAACTGGCCAAGGACGCATCGGCCGGGGCGGTTTTGCTGTTATCCATCATGTCGGTTATTATTGGGCTGCTGATCTTTGGGCCGCCGCTGCTGGAGCAGATTGCCCGCTAGGTTGTCCCGCATGCTCCGTGAACATCGGCGCCAGCGCGCCCTGCATTCCAGACTACCATTTCACGTAAGGAGGTCGCCGTGAACATTGAGGTCAAGCGTGGAGCGATCCAAGAGGAACAGACCGAACTTATCGTGGTGAACTTGTTTGAGGGGGTGAGCGAACCGTCGGGCGCCACGGGCGCGGTGGACAAGGCGCTCGGCGGCCAGATCGCCGACCTCATCGCCTCGGGGGATTTCAAGGGCAAACTGAACGACACCGCGCTGCTGTACACGCGCGGGGCCATCCCCGCCAAGCGCGTCCTCATTGTCGGGCTTGGGAAGCAAGAGCAGTTTGACTTGGACAAGGTTCGGCAGGTATCCGCCACAGCGGCGCGGAAGGCGCACGCGCTGGGCATCGCCCAATACGCCACCATCTTGCACGGCGCGGGCGCTGCCGGTCTGGACGCCGCCCAGGCCGCACAGGCCCTGGCCGAGGGAACCATCCTGTCGCAGTACCGCTTCACCCAGCACATGACCGAGAAGAAGGATTCGGAGAACGGGCGCGAATTGGAGAAGGTCTCCATCGTCGTGATGGGCGACGAGACGGCCCAGGCGGCGAAGGAGGGGGCAGCGGCCGGCGTGCAGGTGGCGGAGGCGGTGATCTGGGCACGGGACTTGGTGAACCAGCCCGCCAACTACGCCACGCCTTCCATCCTCGCCGACGAGGCGCGCCGCATGGCGAAGACCTACGGCCTGAAGTTCCAGGCGCTGGGCCCGGCGGAGATGCGCACCCTGGGCATGGGGGCGTTGCTGGGCGTGGCGCAGGGCAGCGCCCAGGAGCCGCGCTTCATCATCCTGGAGCACAACGGCCGCAGCGACGACGCCGCGCCCATCGTCCTCATCGGCAAGGGGCTGACCTTTGACAGCGGCGGCATCTCCATCAAGCCCAGCGACGGGATGGAGAAGATGAAGGGCGACATGGCCGGCGCTGCCGCCGTGTTCGGCGCCCTGCGCGCCGCCGCCGCGCTGAAGATTCCCCGCCGCATCATCGGCCTCGTGCCCGCCACCGAGAACCTGCCCAGTGGCACCGCCTACAAGCCCGGCGATGTGCTCAAAGCCATCACCGGCAAGACGATAGAGGTCATCAGCACCGACGCCGAGGGCCGCCTCATCCTCGCCGACGCCCTGGGCTACGCCCAGCGGTATCAGCCCGCTGGGGTGGTGGATTTGGCCACGCTCACCGGCTCGTGCGTCGTGGCGCTGGGAACCTTCGTCGCTGGATTGTTCTCCAACGATGACGCCCTGGCGGCCCGCATTGAGGCCGCGGCCAAGGCCACCAACGAGAAGGTCTGGCGCATGCCCCTATGGGACGAGTATGCCGAGCAGATCAAGAGCGACGTGGCCGATGTGAAGAACACCGGTGGCCGTCCGGCAGGGTCCATCACCGCCGCCAAGTTCCTGGAGAAGTTCGCCGAGGGTATGTCCTGGGCGCACCTGGACATCGCGGGGCCGGCCTCCACCGAGAAGGACGCGCCCTACCAGCCCAAGGGCGGCACCGGCTTCGGCGTGCGCTTGCTGGTTCAGATGCTGAGGGACTGGAAATAGCCAGGCCCGCAGCGCCAACCGAACGCGAGGACCGGGATTCGGCTCCGTCTTGTGTTGGCGACCTCGGTGCGACGCACTT
>JACIWU010000121.1 GCA_014360805.1 Chloroflexota bacterium | reverse complement strand
GTCCAACCTCACCTATCCCCACCCCGGCCCTCCCCTTTCCTCTCCGCCAGCGGAGAGAAAAGGGGAGGGTGTGGGAGGGGCTAGACGAGGTCGGCCGCGCCGCGTAACTTTTTGGCCGCTGGCGCATTATAAGGTATAGTACAAGCAGCACGCGCGGCCTCTCTTGAGATTACCCCGTCGGGCATCGGCAAGCGGATTCCCGAGTCTGTAATCGGAGCGCCCGCTGAGGCCGTTGACGCCCGAATCCATGTGAGGTTAACCTATGAGAATCCTTCTGATTTACCCCGAGTTTCCGGACACGTTTTGGAGTTTCAAGCATGCGCTGAAATTCATCCGGCGGAAGGCGTCGGCGCCGCCCCTGGGCCTGCTGACCGTGGCCGCCATGCTCCCCGCGGAATGGGAGAAGCGGCTGGTGGATGTCAACGTGCGCAGGCTCACCGACGCAGACCTGGGCTGGGCCGACTACGCCTTCATTAGCGGCATGGTGGTGCAGCGGGAGTCGGCGCGCGCGATTATCGCCCGCTGCAAGGCGGCGCATCTGCCGGTGGTGGCGGGCGGGCCGCTGTTCACGAGCGAATACGATCAGTTCCCCGACGTGGACCACTTCGTGCTCAACGAGGGCGAGATGACACTGCCCGCGTTCCTGCGGGACCTGGCGGCGGGCTGCCCGCAGAGGGTGTACACCGCGTCCGAGTTCCCCGACATTCGCCAGACGCCCGCGCCTATGTGGGAACTGGCGGACCTGCGGCAGTACGCCTCCATGAGCATTCAGTACTCGCGGGGGTGCCCGTTCAACTGCGATTTCTGCAACATCACGGCCCTGCTGGGCCACGTGCCCCGCGTGAAGACGCCGGCGCAGATCATCGCCGAACTGGACGGCCTCTACCGCCTGGGGTGGCGTGGGCCGGTCTTCTTCGTGGACGACAACTTCATCGGCAACAAGAGGAGCCTGAAGGCAGAACTGTTGCCGGCGCTCATAGAGTGGCGCAAGGGGAAGCGAGGCATTCCTTTCAACACCGAGGCTTCCATCAACCTGGCCGATGATGAGTCGCTGATGCACCTGATGGTGGAGGCGGGCTTTGACACGGTCTTCATCGGGATTGAGACGCCCGACGACGAGAGCCTGGCCGAGTGCAGCAAAAAGCAGAATCGGAACCGCGACCTGGTGGCCGACGTGAAGCGCATCCAGCGTGCGGGGCTGCAGGTGCAGGGGGGCTTCATCGTGGGCTTTGACAGCGACGGCCCTTCCATCTTCCAGCGACAGGTTGATTTCATCCAGAGGAGCGGCATCGTAACCGCCATGGTGGGGCTGCTGCAAGCGCCGCTGGGCACGCGGCTGTACGAGCGCCTGAAGGGCGAGGGGCGCATCCTCGCGTCCATGTCGGGCGACAACGTGGACGGCACAACGAACATCATCCCCAGGATGACCCTGGAAACCCTGCGGGAGGGATACCGTCACATCCTGTCGCAAATCTACGCGCCCGAACCGTACTACCAGCGGGTCAGGACGTTCCTGCGCGAGTACAAGGCGCCGCGGGTTTCGGTGCCTCTGGATAGGGAGTACATCCTGGCCCTGTTCCGGGCCATCTACCGGCTGGGCGTGGCGGGGAAGGAGCGGCTGCAATACTGGCGGCTGATGGGGTGGACGCTGTTGCGGCGGCCGCGGCTATTTCCGCTGGCCGTAACCCTGTCCATCTACGGGTACCATTTCCGTCGGGTGTGCGAGTTGCACGTGCTGTAACGGTTGCACCAGCACTTCACCGTGTCCGCGCCTGCCATGCCGCCAGCATGACCGCGCCTGCGACGATGCACACGTCGGCCAGGTTGAAGGCGGGCAGCGGGCCGATGTGGATGAAATCCACTGCATAGCCGAGCCGCACGCGATCCAGCAGGTTGCCGGCCGTGCCGCCGACGATGAGGCCCAGCGCCGCGGCCATCGGCGCCGCCACCGTCGGCCGCCGCAGATACAGCCCCACGATGCACACGATGGCGAGGACTGCCACCCATGCAAAAACCGCCCCGGCCCCCTGAAACAGGCCGAAGGCGGCTCCCGTGTTCGTCCCGACGCGCAGGTACAGCCACGCCTCCGCACGCGGAAACGGCGCCCAGACCGCGCCGTCGGGCAGCGCATGGCGCAGTAGGACCTTGCTCCCCTGGTCGGCGGCAAACGCCAGAACCGAGCACAGGGGCAGTACCCATCTGTGTTTGGTCAAGGGTGCCAACCTGTTGTCGCGCGGCCTACCGTGTTTCCTGCCGCCGCTGGCAGTGCATGCACAAGGCCGCCTGCGGATGCGCCTCCAGGCGCGCCCACTCAATCTTCTCTCCGCACCGCAGGCAGAGACCGTACGTGCCCTGCTCAAAGCGGTTCAGCGCCGCCTCCACCTCTTCCAGATTGCGCCACAGACTCTGCAGCAAGGAAACATTCGCCGCCTGGTCAAAAACGTCCGTCGCGTCATCTGCCGCGTGATTGCCATATCCGGCGGGTGTGCGTTCCATGACCGGATGCTGCGCAATCGCCGCTTTGAGCCGCTGCTGCTCTTTCAACAACATCGTGCGCAGTTGCTCGTAACTTCGGACTACCATTGTCGTCTCCCCTGATTCTCAGGGCAGGCATCCTGCCTGACTGGCAGGCCCAGGGCCTTCCAGAGGTCGGTGCCCCCCGACTGGCACGCCTGCTGGCCCGCTTCAGCCGGCGGCCCCGACGTACCCGGCCCCGCAGGCGCAAGCCCCGACGGACGCGATTCAAACGGGCTTCGCGCCTCCGATAGCCTGGGACTAGGGTTGTTGCATTGTTCCTGCATGGATCGCTTCCGCGCGATTTCCCTCCTCTGGATGACCGCCCTTCCCTCTGTCGGTTGTCGTGTACAGCCTTCTACCCTTCTATCCTCAGCAACCCCAAGACCAGGGGTTCGCCGTCCAGTTTGTGCTCCTGCAGGTGGGCGCCCTGCGGGGCGTCGCCCTCTGCCAGTTCGTCGGCGAGCGTCTCCTGCCGGATGTAGTCGCCGAACTCCGCGAACACCGCCCGCAGCCCTGCGCCGCAGCGGTAGAAGACCCGAATGTGGTCCTCAATGCGGAAGCCGGCGTCCTTGCGTTGCGTCTGGATGCGGCGGACGACTTCTCTCGCCAGCCCTTCGCGCACGAGCGCATCGGTGAGGGCCGTGCTCACCGCCACCACCAGGCCGTTCTCCTCGGCGACCGAGAAGCCCTCCTTGCTGTGGATGCGCACCTCCACTTCCTCGGGGAGGAGTTCCACCTCCTCGCCGTCCACCGAGACGCGCACGCTTCTACCTGCCTGCAATTCGCGGGCTAGGTTGGCCGCAGGCAGCGCCGCGACCGCCGCGCGGAGTTTCGGGAACCGCGCGCCGTGCTTCTTGCCCAACACGTTGGGAAGCAGACCGATCTCGTAGCGCACCAGGTCGTCGGCCTGGGCCACGACCTCCAGCACCTTGACGTTCAGTTCTTCGGTGATGACCGCCGCCATCCGCTCCACGACGGCGCGTGCGGCGTCGTCTCTGGGCTTCACGACGACTTTCGCCAGCGGCTGGCGCACCTTGAGATTGGCGGCGTTGCGGGCCGCGTGGCCCAGGCTCACCACCTGCCGCACCAATTGTACATCGGCCACCAGGGCGTTGTCAATTACGGCGCGGTCGGCGACGGGGAAGTCGCACAGGTGCACGCTCAACGGCGCGTTGGGGTCCACGCTGCGCACCAGGTTCTGGTACATCTCCTCGGACAGGAACGGCGTGAGGGGGGCCATCAACTTGGCCAGGGTTACCAGGCACTCGTAGAGCGTGAGGTAGGCCGCGACCTTGTCCGTGTCCTCGCCGCTCTTCCAGAATCGGCGGCGGCTACGGCGGACGTACCAGTTGCTCAGCCCATCCACGAAGGTCTCAATGGCGCGGGTGGCGCCCGTTACGTCGTACTTGTCCAGGGACGCATCCACTCGCTCCACCAGGAGGTTCAACTCGGCCAGCACCCAGCGGTCCAGTTCCGACCGCTTGTCCAGCGGCACGCTGTGCTCCATCGGGTTGAAGCGGTCAATGCGGGCGTAGGTTACGAAGAACGAGTAGGTGTTCCAGACCGTGAGCAGGAAGCGGCGCAGGGTCTCGCGCACCAGTTCGTTGCCGAAACGGCGCGGATACCAGGGCGCGGCTACCGAGTAGGTGTACCAGCGCAGCGCGTCGGCCCCCTGCTCGTTGAGGATGGGCCACGGATCCACCACGTTGCCCACGTGCTTGCTCATCTTGGCGCCCTTCTCGTCGGTGCCGAACTCGGTAACCAGGCAGTTCTTGAACGCCGGGCTGTTGAACAGCATGGTGGCCACGGCGTGGAGCGTGTAGAACCAGCCGCGGGTCTGGTCAATGGCCTCGCAGATGAAGTCGGCCGGGAACTGCTCCTTGAAAATGTCCTGGTTCTCAAACGGGTAGTGCCATTGGGCGACGGGCATGGAGCCGGAATCAAACCAGGCGTCGGCGACCTCGGGGATGCGGCGCATCTGCCCGCCGCATTCGGGGCACTTGAGGACGACGGCGTCCACGAACGGGCGGTGCGGGTCCAGGTCCGACAGGTCGCGCCCGGCCATCTGCCCCAACTCGGCCAGGCTGCCGACGCAGACGCGGTGGCCGCAGTCCTTGCATTCCCAGATGGGCAGCGGCGTGCCCCAATAGCGCTCGCGGCCCAGCGCCCAGTCCACGTTGGTCTCCAGCCAGTTGCCGAAGCGCCCGTGTTTGATGTGCTCGGGGTACCAGTTGATCTGCTCGTTGGTCGCCAGCATCTGGTCGCGAACCTTGGTGGTCTCAATGTACCAGGTGGTCTTGGCGTAGTAGAGCAGGGGCTGGTGGCAGCGCCAGCAGAAGGGATACGAGTGCTCGTACTTGGTCGCGCGGTACAGGAGGCCGCGGGTCTTCAGGTCGTCGGTGATGAGCGGGTCGGCGTCCTTGACGAACATGCCGCGCCAGGGCGTTACCTCGTTCACGAAGCGCCCGCGCAGGTCCACCGTCATGAGCACGGGCAGGTTGTGCTCTTTGCCCACGTCCAGGTCATCGGCGCCGAAGGCCGGCGCGATGTGGACGATGCCCGTGCCCTCCTCGGTGTTCACGAAGTCCGCGCCTACCACGTAGGCGTAGTCCTTGTCCACAGGGAGGAAGGTGTACAGCGGGCGGTAGTGCTTGCCGATGAGTTCCTTGGCCTTGACCGATCGCAGCACCTGATACTCGCCGCGCAGGGCGTGTTCCAGCAGGGCCTTGGCGAGGATGAGTTTGTCGTCGCCCTGCTGCACCAGGACGTACTCCACGTGGGGGTGCACCGCCAACGCCACGTTGCCCGGAAGGGTCCACGGCGTCGTCGTCCACACCAGGAAATACGTCCCCGGCTCGTCGCGCAGGGGGAGCTTGACGAATACCGACGGGTCCTGCACGTCGCGGTAGCCCTGGGAGACCTCGTGGCTGGAGAGGGACGTGCCGCAGCGGGCGCAGTAGGGCACGACCTTGTACCCCTGGTAGATGAGGCCCTTGTCCCAGAGTTGCTTGAGAATCCACCAGAGCGATTCCACATACTCGGTCTTGTAGGTGATGTAGGCATTCTCCAAGTCAATCCAGAACGCGATGCGCTCCGTCAGTTGCTCCCACTCTTTCACGTAGCGCCACACGCTCTCGCGGCACTTCTCGTTGAACGCCTCCACGCCGTAGGCTTCAATCTCGGCCTTGCTGTTGATCTTGAGTTCTTTCTCTACTTCCAGTTCAACGGGAAGGCCCTGGGTGTCCCACCCGCCTTTGCGCAGGACGTAGTATCCCTTCATGGTGCGGTAGCGGGGGAAGAGGTCCTTGAGGACGCGCGGCAGGACATGCCCGGCATGGGGGCGGCCGTTGGCCGTGGGCGGCCCCTCGTAGAAGACCCAGCGGGGGGCGTCCTTGCGCAGGTCTAGGCTCTTGGCGAAGACGTTGTG
The DNA here is from genome assembly GCA_014360805.1 of Chloroflexota bacterium. Taxonomy (NCBI): domain Bacteria; kingdom Bacillati; phylum Chloroflexota; species Chloroflexota bacterium. The sequence goes on along the minus strand of JACIWU010000121.1, from coordinate 633 downwards.
CGCCCGCCAGAACTCCAGGATGCCCTCTTCCATCTTCGGAAAGTTGACGTGTGGCGAAACCTCACGAAACATGGAATACCTCCGGAACAGCGTTCGGCTATCAGCCGTCAGCCTTCAGCGGACTCATTCACCGCGGAGATCGCGGAGATCGCAGAGAGGGATACATGATTTTCCTCTGCGCGCTCTGCATCTCCCTGCGGCGAAATGCTTCTGACCGCTGGCGGCTGAGTGCTGATTGCTGCAGAAACAAAAACTCCCGCCCCATAGGGACGAGAGCGATCTCCCGCGGTACCACCCTGCTTGACAGGCGAACCTGTCCACTCTGTGGGTACGTGTTCATACCCCCGCCGCTGTAACGGGCGCGCCCCGGCCAAGTCTACTGGGAGTTGCCTCCGTTCGGTTGGCGGCTCCGGAAGGATTTTCGTCGGGGTTCGCGCATCCGGCTCCCACCGGCCCCGGACTCGCTGGGCGTCTCCGCCCGACTACTCGTTTCCATCATAGCCTTTGGTTGGCGTATTCGGTTGGTTGTATTCTACCATAGATGTGGGCGGCTGTCAAAAGTACGCGGGGCGGGACCCCTCACCCTAACCCTCTCCCCGCGAGGCAGGGCGAGGGGAAGCCTCAAGCAAGGTG
>JACIWU010000120.1 GCA_014360805.1 Chloroflexota bacterium | reverse complement strand
CGACGCACGCGTCGCCCCTACGACCGGCGCCCGATGCTTCAGCGTCGGGGCGGTGAAGCATGACCGGCGAACATCAAGAGAGAGGGATCATTGGGAGCGGGAGGAACGCATGCTGAATTACCCCTGGCTCGTTCTGCTATTCCCCCTCGTGGGGGTGATTATCAATGCATTCGTTGGCCGCCACCTGGGCAAGCGGGGCGCGGGCATTCTGGCCTCGGCCATGGTGGGCCTGTCGTTTGTCGGCGCGGCCTGGATGTTCGTGGAACTCCTCGGCCTGGAAGACCGCGTCGTTACGCGCCCGTTGTTTGACTGGATTTCCGTCGGCGACTTCAATGTGCAGGTCAAGTTGCTCATAGACCCCCTGTCCTCGGTGATGGCGGTGGTGGTCAGCGGCGTCTCCTTCCTCATTCATATCTACTCCATCGGCTACATGGCCCACGACGAGCGGTTCGTCCGCTTCTTCGCCTACCTGAACCTGTTCGTGTTCGCCATGCTGACCCTGGTGCTGGCCGAGAACTTGCTGGTTACCTACGTGGGCTGGGAAGGCGTGGGGCTGTGCTCGTACCTGCTCATCGGGTTCTGGTTTGAGCGCAAGTCGGCCGCCGACGCGGGCAAGAAAGCCTTTTTGGTCAACCGCGTGGGCGATGTGGGGTTCGCCCTGGGCCTGATGCTGATGTTCGTTACCTTCGGCTCGCTGAGCATGAGCCAGGTGCTGGAGAACATCATGGTGGTGCGCCTGATGCCTGGCGTGGCGACGGCCATCTCGCTGCTCCTGTTCGTGGGCGCGGTGGGCAAGTCGGCGCAGATTCCGCTGTACGTCTGGTTGCCCGACGCGATGGAAGGCCCCACGCCGGTCAGCGCCCTCATCCATGCCGCGACGATGGTTACCGCCGGCGTGTACATGGTGGCCCGCACGCACACGCTGTTCGCGCTGTCGCCGTCGGCGCTCACGTGGGTGGCGGCCATCGGCGGGGTTACCGCCTTCTTCGCGGCGACCATCGCGCTGACCCAGCACGACCTGAAGCGCGTGCTGGCCTATTCCACCATCAGCCAGTTGGGCTACATGTTCCTGGGCGTGGGCGTGGGAGCCTATGCCGCGGGCATCTTCCACCTGACGACGCACGCCTTCTTCAAGGCGCTGTTGTTCCTCGGCGCGGGCAGCGTCATGCACGCCCTGGCGGGCGAACTGGACATCCGCAAGATGGGCGGGCTGCGGAGCAAGATTCCCATTACGTTCTGGACGTTCCTCATCGCGGCCCTGGCCATCGCGGGCTTCCCTGGCCTGGCGGGGTTCTTCAGCAAGGACGAAATCCTGTGGCAGACTTTCGCTGGTGGCAAGACCTTCCTGTGGGCGCTGGCGCTGCTGACGGCGGGCCTGACGGCGTTCTATGTATTCCGCCTGGTATTCATGGTGTTCTACGGCGAGTCCAGGGTGGACAAGAAGGTAGCCGCGCACGTCCACGAGTCGCCCCGCGTGATGACCGTCCCCATGGCGATCCTGGCGGTCTTCTCGGTGATTGCCGGCTACATCGGCGTGCCCAAGATTCTGGGCGGCAGCAACTGGATTGAGCATTACCTGGACGGGAGCCTGGGCTGGCACTCGCCCGATGCTGCCATCGCCGAGACGGCCCATGCCTCTGCCGGCACGGAATGGGCGCTGCTTATCCTGTCGGTCATCGTGGCGCTGGCGGGCATTGCGCTGGCCTACGTGTTCTACGTGCGGCGCACCGATTTGCCGGCGCGCGTCGCCAAGAGCCTGGGCGGGCTGTACACACTCGTGTACAACAAGTACAAGGTGGACGAGTTCTACACGGCGGTCGTCGTCAACCCGCTGCGGTCGCTGGGGCAGTTCCTGGCGGCTCGCGTGGACGGGCCGGTGGTGGATGGCATCGTAGAGGGCATCGCGGCGCTGGTGGCGCTCGTCGGGCGCGGATTGCAGGCGCTGCAGACCGGCCTGGCCCGCAACTACGCCCTGGCGATTCTGGCGGGCGCGGCGCTGCTGCTGGTGTACGCACTGGTGAGATAAGGCAATCAGCAGTCAGCAATCAGCGGTCGGCTATCGGAATGGCTGACGGCTGAACGCTGATGGCTGAACGCTCGCGAAGACAGTAACCAAGGAGACTCAGCGAAGATGAATCAAATGGGTTTTCCCCTTCTGACGCTGGTGGTGTGGCTACCCCTGCTGGGCGCCGTCCTGGTCTATGGGTTCCGCCGCGAGCAGGTGAAGGCCGTCAAGGCATGGGCGCTGGCGTTCACGGGCCTGACCTTCGTCGGAACGCTTCTCCTGTGGGTCTTCTTCCGTTCGGGCGAGGCGGGCTACCAGTTCGTGGACAGGGCCGCCTGGATTCCCCAGTTTGGGCTTGAGTACGCGCTGGGGGTGGACGGCATCAGCCTGTTCCTGGTCATCTTGGCGGCGCTGCTTTTCGTGGTGGCGGTGCTGACCTCGTGGCGGCTTGTGCCCGCGGAGGGGCTGCGCGGTTACTTCGCCCTCTTGCTGTTCATGGAGACGGGCGTGCTGGGCGTGTTCACGGCGCTGGACATGGTGCTGTTCTACGTCTTCTGGGAAGTGATGCTGGTGCCGGCGTACTTCCTGATCGGCCGCTGGGGCGGCGAGAAGCGGGTGCGGGCCGCCACCAAGTTCTTCATCTACACCATGGCGGGGTCGGCGCTGATGCTGGTGGCGATCCTGGCGCTGGGGTACGTCGGCTATTCGGCCAGCGGCGCGTGGACGTTCAACGTAGCGGAACTGGCCGGGCTGCGCATCCCGTGGTACACCCAGTTGGCGCTGTTCGGGGCCTTCGCCCTGGCCTTCGCCGTGAAGGCGCCCATTGTGCCCTTCCACACCTGGCTGCCCGATGCCTACGTGGAAGCGCCCACGCCCGTAACGATTCTCCTGGCGGGCATCCTGGGCAAGATGGGCGTGTACGGGTTCATCCGCTTCGCGATTCCGCTGTTCCGCGACGCGGCGGTGTACTTCGGGCCTACCATCCAGATTCTGGCGGTGGTCGGCGTCCTGTACGGGTCGCTCATCGCGCTGGTGCAGACAGATCTCAAGCGACTGGTCGCCTATTCCAGCCTGGCCCACGTGTCGCTCATCGTGCTGGGGCTGTTCGCGGTGAACGCGCAGTCCATGTCGGGCGCGGTGTTCCAGTCGGTGAGCCACGGCATCTACATCGCGGCGCTGTTCGCGCTGCTGGGCGCGCTGGAAGCCCGCAAGGGCACTCGCGACATTGCGGCGTTCGGCGGGGTGTGGAAAGCCGCGCCGGTGATGGGCTTCTTCCTGCTGATTGCGGTGCTGGCGTCGGTGGGGCTGCCTGGACTGAACGCCTTCGCGGGCGAGTTCGTGCTCCTGCTGGGGGTGTTCAAGGCGCAGAAGGCGCTGGCCGTGCTGGGCGCGCTGGGCATGATCTTCGGCGCGTGGTACATGCTGACGCTGTTCCAGCGTGTGATGCAGGGCACGGCCAAGCCCGGGCCACTGGCCGACTTGACGGGGCTGGAGAAGGTTACCGTTGCGCCGCTGCTGCTGCTGGCGCTCGTGTTCGGCGTCCAGCCCAATTTGCTGTACCGCATCATCGTTCCGGCAGTGGAGGCGGTGGTCAGAGCGGTGGCCTCGCGCTAACCGCAACACTTTGAACTTTGGGAGTCGGCGCGTTTCCCGAATCCTGCCGATGTTTTTTGCGGAGGAAGACGTTCATGGCGATTGATCTTCAGGTTCTCGCTCCGGAAGCGATTGTCCTGGCGTTTGTGCTCATCGTCTTGCTCATCCACGCGCTGAGCGGAAAGCGGAGCGCGACGTTGGTGGGCGGGCTGGCGCTGCTCGGCGTGGTGCTGGCGGGGGCGGCCTCACTGTACTATTGGGGCGACACAGCGCCTACCTTCCAGGGCATGGTGGCGGCGGACGGCTACGGCCTCTTCGCCAACCTGCTGTTCCTACTGGCGGCAGGTCTCGCCATCCTCATGGGGCTGGAAGCCGTGCGGCGGTTTGACTTGCCCGCCGAGGTCTTCGTCCTCGTCCTCATCGCGACCCTCGGCATGATGCTCCTAGGGTCGGCGGTCAACCTGGTGGCGGTGTTCCTGGCCCTGGAGATTCTCTCCATATCGCTGTACGTGCTGACAGCGTCGGAGCGGGATGAGTGGCGCTCGCTGGAAGCGGGCATGAAGTATTTCGTCCTGGGCGGGTTCGCGTCGGCGTTCCTGCTGTTCGGCATCGCCATGATCTACGGGGCCACCGGCACGTTCTCGCTGGCCGAGATCGGGGCGCAGGGCGCATCGTTCGCCGCGCTGAAAGACGCGCCACTCCTGGCCGCCGGCCTGGTCTTCGTGCTGGTGGGGTTCGCCTTCAAGGTGGCGCTGGTTCCCTTCCAGATGTGGACGCCCGATGTATACGAGGGCGCCCCGTCGCTGGTAACGGCGTTCATGTCCGTGGGCGCGAAGGCGGCGGGGTTCGTGGCGCTGGTGCGAATCATGGAGACGGCGTTCCCCTACTGGCGGACGGAGTGGGGCTGGGCGCTGGCGGCCATCGCCGTGCTCACCATGTCGTGGGGCAACATGGCGGCGCTGGGGCAACGCAGCGTGAAGCGTATGTTGGCCTACTCGTCCATCGCCCACGCCGGATACATTGCCATCGGCCTGGCCGTGGCGGGCCGCGCGGGGTACGCCAGCGTCTTCTTCTACCTGCTATGCTACACGCTGATGAACGTGGGCGCCTTCGCGGTCATCCTGGCGATGGGGCGCAAGGGGGCGCTCAACGAGGACATAGACGACTACGCGGGGCTGATACGGCGCAAGCCCGGGCTGGCTCTGGCCATGGCGCTGTTCCTGCTGGCGCTGGCGGGCATCCCCCTCACCGCCGGCTTCCTGGCGAAGTTGTACGTCTTCTCGGCGGCGGTCGTGGGGGGGTATGCGTGGCTCGCCGCGATTGCGCTCATCAACGCGGTGATCTCCGCGTACTACTATCTGCGCGTGGCCGGGCGGATGTTCTTCGGCGAGGCGCCGGCGGATGCCTCGCCCGTCCACGTCTCCGCGCCGCTCGGCGTTACGCTAGTGCTGACGGCCCTGCTGACGGTGGCGCTGGGCGTGTATCCCGCGCCGATCTTGAACCTCATCCAGGCGGCGATACGCCCCATCGTGGGATTCTAGGGAGCCAAGCGCCGCGCGAACACGCTATCTCTTTGCGAGATAGCGTGTTTTGTTTATGCAGTAGGGCCAATCTCTTCTTCGGAGGTGCGTTGTGAAACTGGACTACCGGAAAACGTTCACGCTGGGGTTTGGCTTTCTGGGCATCAGCCTGCTGTGGGCGCTGTACAATGCCTACGTGCCCATCTTCTTGCAGTCGGGCAACGCCGAGTTCACCCGCCAGTTGCTGGAGGCGGGCAAGGCGCTGCCGACCGTGGCGGGGTTCGGGTTGAGCGCGGGCGTCGCGGGGTTCATCATGACGCTGGACAACATCGCGGCGGTGTTCATCCAGCCGTGGATCGGGGTGCGCAGCGACAAGACGCGCACGCGGTGGGGCCGACGTATGCCGTACATCCTGGCCGGCGCACCCATTGCGGCGGTGGCCTTCGCGGCCATCCCGTTCGTCGTGAAGGCGATCCCCGAATCGCTGAACGGGCAGTTGAGCCAGATGACGGGCCTGTTCGCGCTGTTCGTCCTCGTCATCGGCGTCATGTTGCTGGCGATGAGCATCTTCCGCACGCCGGTCATCGCCCTGATGCCCGACATCATCCCGTCGCCGCTGCGCAGCAAGGCCAACGGCGTCATCAACCTCATGGGCGGCGTGGGGTCTCTGCTGGCCTTCTTCGGCGGGTCGGTGCTGTACAAGATAGACCCCGCGCTGCCTTTTGTGGTGGGCGCGGTGGTGATGCTCGGCGCGTGCCTCGTCGTCGTGTGGCGCATCAAGGAGCCGAAGGAGTTCCCCGATGACCCCGAAGAGAAGCAACTGGGCGTCATCGCGAACCTGAAGGAAGTGCTGGCCGACCCCGACCGCAGCGCCCTCCGCATCCTGCTGGCCATCTTCTTCTGGTTCCTGGCGTTCAACGCGCTGGAGACGTTTTTCACGTCCTACGGTGTGTTCTACCTGGGCATCAGCGAGAGCCGCGCGGCGCTCTTGCTGGGGTTCTTCTCGGTGTCGTTCATCATCTTCTCCATTCCGGCGGGGTTCATCGCCACGCGCTTCGGCCGCAAGCGCACGATCCTCACGGGCATTGTGATGCTGGCCGTGCTGCTGTTCCTGGGCTACTGGATTCCCAACGTAACGTTCATCACGCTGATGCTGGTGCTGGCCGGGTTCGCGTGGGCGCTCATCAACATCAACTCGCTGCCCATGGTGGTGGACATCGCGCCGCAGAGCCGCCTGGGGTCGTACACCGGGCTGTACTACTTCTTCTCGGCGTCGGCGGCCATCGTGGGGCCTATCGTGGCGGGGGCGCTGGTGGACTGGGTCGGCGCGTATAACGTGATTCTGCTGTCGTCGCCGGTGTTCGCCCTCATCGCGGGGGTGTTCATGCTGGGCGTCAAGCGCGGCGAGGCGATCACGGAGTAGGGCGGCCTCCCATAAGTTCGCTATCCGCGAATAACACGAAT